>CAMCAZ010000005.1 GCA_945872795.1 Chryseobacterium gleum | reverse complement strand
ATCGGGCGCCTCCCAGGTATAACACATCAAGTTGGTCGGCGAATCGCTGGAGGTATAACGTTCCTGGCTCAAGAGCTCAAACTGACTCAACCATACATTCAGGTTGGAGGCAGTCAGTGAACCGGGCTCATAGCGGTCAAGAATGGGGTGGTCCGTACCTCTACCGTACATACCCGCTATCCCATTCAAGTGTAAGACGTGATAATCCGTGATGTTCATTTTCTGCAACCGATGCAGGGTGGTGATGGAATGCTGGCGCATCACATCCCTGACAGAGGATGAACCGGTCGCTCGTTTCAGCACCTGCGCCAGATGCTGGTCGTAGTTCCAAGTAAGAATTACGGCATCCTTGTTGATCGCCTTCTCGTCATGGTCCAGCAGGGTGCTCACGAATGATTCGTAGCGTGGGTCATATCCTTTCCGGAATTGCTCAATGGCGAAGAAGGTGGAGAGCGCTGCCTTGATCTCGCTGAGCTTCCGATCGTTACTGAGCCACCGAGCATAGGTGTCCACGGACACGTATTTGACCGATTCAACGGCGAGGTCGTCCAAGGCACCGAGATACTTATCAAGCTTACCGTTCAGTTCCGCAATGGAACCCGCCGGACCTAAGGCCATGGTGCGCACTTCATTCTTTAACCACTCGACCTGCTCCAAGATCACTGCCGACATGGAAGCAATCACCGGGAGTCGCTGAGCGCTGGCACCGGCACCAAGGAGATAGGCTACTTTACGCATGGGGTCTGCTCGTCACCGCATAAAGATGGAACTGGAACCACGGCAAATTCTGTCGTTGTTGAATACTTAATTTTCCAGCCATGCCACTATCCCGCCGAGAGATCCGCACCCGCGCCACGCGCTTTGCCAAGCAATAGGCCGATGCACACAATGAGGAGGCGGACGCCAAGCCCTTCTGGGTGGAGTTCTTCAACGTGTTCGCGTTCCGCCGATACGAGGATGCGTCCTTACGCTACACAGGGATTGAGAGCCATGAGGGGCTGACGCATTACGGGCTGTATGATACGGTGGTGGCGAAGGAGTGATACCCTACCCTGCTTATGCGAATGCTCATTGAGTTCTTCATGCCTTCCCAAGGTCTTCCGTAGGGATCCTGCCCCAGACCTGTAAGGCGCTCTCTTCTGGATGTGTCGCCCTACTCCGTTTCTGCTTGCCCTGCATCCTTTGCTGCCAGGAACTCCGCGCATTCGCTGCCGGTCCATTTCGCCATCTTCACGCAGTCCATCAGCAGTTCGTCATCGAACACCAGCTCGATGCTTGCTGTATGCGCATTGCCCACATAGCTGGTGTAGAATGTGAAGGACCTGCTGCCCAATGGCACCAGCGCGTCGTAGGTCACGTACCCATCATCCGTGGTGATCATGCTGCCCGCACGGTCCTTGTAGGTGATCTTGTACTTAACACGCGGTATCCGGTACGTGGTGTTGTTCACCACAATGCCCTTGCCGTTCGCCGAACCTGCATAGCCGGATTCCCAACTCCAGTTGTCCACCACACAGCCAAGCCTGAGCTCCTTCCACAGGTCCACCGCCTTGGCGACCATCAGGTCGTTCGCCAACTTGAGCCGCTCACACATGCGCTGGTCAAGCGTATCCGATCGGGTATCGATGCATCCCGTGGAGACCGCGAACTGGTGGTCCTCATTCTCCTTGAAGTCTGACATGCCCTTTGAATCCACCAGCACCAATGGGTTGTCCTTCTCCCGGACGAAGTACAGGTCGATGTCCCGTACCGACTTCTTGCCAGCCAGGTTGGTAAAGAAGTTCCTGACCTTGCTGACCACCAGTGTATCCATGACAATTACCTCACGAACGCTGATAGAATCGCTCTTGAAGTACGAAGGCAATTCCCCGAATCCTGCGTACAAGTTCCCAGCACGCTCCGTGTCGCCGTTCTTGATGGCGGAAAAGAACTCCGTGGACGCCATCGTGGCCTCGTTCCGTAGCTTGGAGTCACTGCAACCGCTCATCATGACCATCCCGCATAGGATCCAAGTCCCTTTCATTGTCATCCGTGTTTGTCGGTTCAGGCCGGACCTGATGGTACAGGTATGCGAATCTTGATGCATCGCTGCGCCAAAACACGACGTACCGAGCCTGGGCAGCATCTCTCCACGAGGAGCCTACCCTTCGCATGAACCCTCATAAAGCGTACCCACCTACCCAGTAGCGCGCATTCCATGTCCACGACCTGTCCCGCCCAGCGGGATGCCCACATGAGCATATGGGCACGACCTGTCCCGCCCCAGCGGGATGCCATCACCTATTCTCTCACCAACAACCTATAATACTCCACCGCTTCCTGCACCTGGGCGGCGCTGACGGGGACATCCACGCGGCCCTGGCCGATGGCGGTGAGGAGGGTGAAGCGGAACTCGTCGCCGACGTTCTTCTTGTCGTTGCGCATGAGCTGGACGATGCGGTGGGCGTCGGTCTGTGCCAGCTCGAAGGGGCGGTAGAGGGCGCGGAGCTGGGCGGCGATGCGGTCATTGGCTTCACGGGGCAGCAGGCCGCTGCGCCAGCTGATGTAGGCGGCGCAGAGCATGCCGATGGCGACGGCCTCGCCGTGGAGCAGGGCGCGCTGGGGGCTTTCCCAGGAGAAGGCCTCGATGCCGTGGCCGATGGTGTGGCCGAAGTTGAGGAGCTTGCGGGGCCCGGCCTCGCGCGGGTCCTGCGCCACGATGGCGGCCTTGATGGCGGCGCTCTCCGCGATGAGGGGTGCGAGGGCATCGATATCGTGCAGGGGCGCATCGGCGATGGCCTCCCAGTGGGCGGCATCGTGCACCAGGCCGTGCTTGATCATCTCCGCCAGGCCGTTGAGCAGTTCGCGCTTGCCCAGGCTGCGCAGGAAGGGCACGTGGAGGTACACGCAGAGCGGATCATGGAAGGTGCCCACGATGTTCTTGACCCCGCCGAGGTCCACGCCGGTCTTGCCGCCGATGGCCGCATCGACCATGGCGAGCAGGGTGGTGGGCACGTGGATGCAGCGGATGCCGCGCTTGTAGGTGGAGGCCACGAAGCCGCCGAGGTCGCTGACCACGCCGCCGCCCAGGCAGAGCAGCAGCGTGCGGCGGTCGGCGGCATGGTCCGCCAAGTGCTGCCACACGGCCTGGCACACGGGCAGGCCCTTGCTACCCTCGCCGGCGGGCACGGAGAGCGTGGTGGCCTTGCGCAGGGCGGGCACATGGGCCAGCAGTTCCGGCAGGCAGTGGCGCAGGGTGTTCTCGTCGCCCAGGATGTGCACGGCGGGTCGCTCCAGCTGTAGCAGCTGGCGTTGCAGCTGGGCCAGGGCCTGGGGGCCCAGCACCACGGGGTGTCCCCCGGCATCCACGGTGTGCAGCATCGTCGGGTCCTCGGCCATTGTTAATTTTGGGCGCCCCACCGCCGCCCGGACCCAAAGGAACGAAGGAACGGGCACCCACCCCAGCCCGCGCCCCGGCGCCCCCGCATGCGGCCCACCGCCGACCCCCAGCCCCCCCCGAGCGCCACAGCGCTGCCCGACCTGCACGACACGCGGATCGCCTTCGCGGACAAGAGCACGGCGGACCTGTGGCGGGCCACGTGGCTGTTCCGCCTCATCGGCAATCCCACGCTCTCCGGCCTGGGGCAGGCGGCCACGCGGGCGGCCATCGCGCTGCACCTGCCCATCAAGGGGCTGATCAAGGCCACCATCTTCAAGCAGTTCTGCGGGGGCGAGACCATAGAGGAGAGCCTGCGCACGGCGGCCCGGCTGGACCGCAGCGGCATCGGCACCATCCTGGACCACAGCGTGGAGGGGCAGGACGATGAGGCGGCGCTGGACGATACCGTGTTCGAGGTGCTGCGCACCATCGCCGTGGCGGGCGAGCGCAAAGACATCCCCTTCTGCGTGTTCAAGCCCACGGGCATCAGCCGCACGCAACTGCTGGCGGATGTGAGCGCGGGCAAGGCGCTGGGCACCGCCGAGGAGGCCGAGTGGCAGCGCGTGCAGCAGCGCCTGGTGCGCCTGTGCAAGGCCGCGCAGGATGCCGACGTGCCCCTGCTGGTGGATGCCGAGGAGAGCTGGCTGCAACCCGCCATCGACACGCTGGTGGAGGAGATGATGGCGCGCTACAACCGCCAGCGGGCGCTGCTGTACAACACCGCCCAGCTGTACCGGCACGACCGCCTGGCCTACGTGAAGGCGAGCCACGCGCGGGCCGTGGCGGGCAACTACCACCTGGGCCTGAAGCTGGTGCGCGGCGCCTACATGGAGAAGGAACGCGAACGTGCCGCCGAACAGGGCTACCCCTCTCCCATCCACGCGGACAAGGCGGCGGTGGACCGCGACTACGATGCCGCGCTGCTTTACTGCCTGGAGCATGTGGAGCACATCGCCTTCATGGCCGGCACGCACAATGAGCAGAGCTCGCTGCTGCTGGCCCGCCTGATGCACGAGCGGGGCATCGTCCACCACGACCCGCGCATCTGCTTCGCGCAGCTGCTGGGCATGAGCGACCACATCAGCTACAACCTGGCCGCCGCGCACTACCGCGTGGCCAAGTACGTGCCCTACGGCCCGGTGCGCGAGGTGCTGCCCTACCTCATCCGCCGCGCGGCAGAGAACACCAGCGTAAAAGGCCAGACGGGCCGCGAACTGGGGCTGCTGCTGGCGGAACGGAAGAGGAGGAAGGGGTGAAGCTCCCCTCTGGAGCATTGTGTTCCAGGACCCTCGATCACCCTTGTTTCGAGCTACTGCGCTGAACGACAAGGAGGTGGAGGAGGCCTACACCTACCGGATGTAAGCAGGGCTCAGCGGGCGCGCAGGCTCCAGAGCGTGGCGGTGCTGTCGCGGTCGAAATCGCGCAGGCCCACGATCACGAAACGCGCATCGCGTCCGTTCACCGTGCCGTCGAGGGCGTAGTAGATGCTGTCGTTTCGGCGGATGCTCTCCTTGAAGGACACCGTTGCCGTGGCGATGCTCTTGCGCACGCTCTCCAGGTCGGCGGGCCAGGTGGCAAGGTCCTTATCCGCCGCAGGGGTACTGCGCAGCAGGGTGCTTTCCAGCCGCTGCTTGGTCTTGTTCTCGGGCAGCCACGCGCCACTGGTCAGTCGCTGGCCATAGATCCAGTAGGCCATGCCACCGCCGATGAGGAGTCCGAAGAGGTAGAGGGTGAGGCGGCGCTGGAGATCCATGGGGGGAGGGGATCAGAAGGTCAGACGATCAGAAAATGGAAATGCCGTTCGCGGGTGGAATGGTGAAAACGATAGATAGGGTCGGAGGATGGTCTTGATGGTGAACCATTGTTGAGGCCATCGATCGTCCCGTGATCCGATCTTCCGATCAGTGGTGTCCCGGGAAAACTGCGACACCGACATGAATTGTGGCTGCAGTATAGCGAAGAACAAGGTCGTGGTAGAATGGGCATCCATTCCCAGTGGCATGCAATACACCGGCTGCGACCCCTCCGGGGTCGAAGATCCAACGCGCCGTTCAACGCCCTTCGGGCTACATGCTGTGACCCCTCCGGGGTCGGGACAATGCGTCTCCGGTTGGATGACCCCGGAGGGGTCACAGCATCTAGCTCTGGCATCAACGCCAGAAATACGACCCCGGAGGGGTCGCAGCCGGTGTTCCTTCGATATTCCCCGGACACTGCCGATCATCTGTACGTCCGATCCTAAAAAGCGGCCAGCAGAATATCCAAGTCCTTGTAGGGAAGCTTGAAGGCCTCACCGAGGATGGGGCTGGTGACGGTGCCGTTGTAGCAGTAGACGCCATGGCGCACGCCGAGGTCCTGTTTGATGAGGTCCTCGAAGCCGCCGACCTCGCCCATGTGCAGGAGCATGGGGCCGAAGATGTTGCTGAGGGCGGTGCTGGCGGTGCGGGGTACGCGGCTGGCGATGTTGGGCACGCCGTAGTGCAGCACGCCGTACTTCTTGAAGACGGGGTCGGTGTGGGTGGTGACCTCGCTGGTCTCGAAGCAGCCGCCGCGGTCGATGCTGACGTCCACGATGACGCTGCCGTTCTTCATCTCCTTCACCATCTCCTCGGTCACCACCATGGGGGTGCGGCCTTGTTCGGGACGCAGGGCACCGATGGCGACATCGGCATGGCTCAGGGCCTTCTTCAGTTCCTCGGGCTGGATCACGGAGGTCCAGATGCGTTGGCCCAGGTCGTTCTGCAAACGGCGCAGGCGGTAGATGCTCTTGTCGAAGACCTTCACGCTGGCGCCCAGGCCCAGCGCGGCGCGGGTGGCGAACTCGCCCACGGTACCGGCGCCGATGATCACCACCTCGGCCGGTGCCACGCCGCTGATGCCGCCGAGCATGAGGCCGGGGCCGCCCTTGTCGGCGCTGAGGTATTCGCTGGCCACCATGATGGAGGTGTTGCCGGCGATCTCACCCATGGCGCGGATGATGGGATAGATGCCCTCGCGGTCCTTGATGAAGTCCCAGGCCACGGCGGTCATGCGCTTCTCCATCATGCGCTTCAGGGTGTCCTTGGGCTGCACGGTGAGCTGCAGGGCGGAGACCAGGATCTGCTTGTGGCGCAGCATCTCGATCTCGGCATGCGTGGGCGGTGCCACCTTCAGGATCATATCCGCCTTGAAGACCTCCTCGGGGCTGTCCACCACCATGGCGCCGGCCTCGCTGTAGTCATTGTCCTGCCACTGGGCGGGCTCACCGGCGCCGCGCTGGATGATGATCTCGTGCCCGCGCCCCACCAGCACGGCGACGGCCGAGGGGGTCAGGGGCACGCGGTGCTCCTGGTAGATGATCTCCTTCGGAATGCCGATGAAGAGGCTCTTCTTCCGGCGCCCCACGGCCATCACCTGTTCCTGGGGCATCATGGCCACATCGCGGGCCAGTTGTTTCAGCAGATCACTGGAGGAGCTCATGGGGGTGTGGTGGGATCGCGAAGGTACGGCCTGCGGAAGAGCGGTGAGGCCGGCGGACCTTCAGGCGCCCGGCACCATCCGGATGGTGCGCACCCCGCTGTCAGGCGCCTCGATGGTGATGTGCAGCACCTCGCGGGGCAAGAGCTCGTCCGCCAGCTCAGGCCACTCGATGAAGCAGTAGGCGCCGCTGTCCAGGTACTCCTCGAAGCCGATGTCCAGCAGCTCGCGGGCATCGCGCAGGCGGTAGAGGTCGAAGTGGTACACGGGGCGGTCGTCGGCCATGCGGTACTCGTTCACGATGGCGAAGCTGGGGCTGCTGGTGGCATCGGCCACGCCCAGCGCCTCGCACAAGGCCTTGATCAGCGTGGTCTTGCCGGCACCGAGGTCACCGTGCAGGGCGAAGACGCGTCGCTCAGCATGGCTCTGCAGGATGAGGCGCGCGATGTCCGGAGCTTCGGAGGCTTTGCGGAGGGTGAGGGTGGCGAGCATGGGTGAGTTGGCCGCAAAGACGCTAAGGCGCAAAGGAACATATGAACCTCTATCTCACCATGTTCGAGTACGTTCTTGGATACACGTTCCTCGTTCGGCCTTGTGACCTTCAACCCTATTAGAAGTTCACCATCCCACCGCAAACTTGGCGTCTTTGCGCCTTTGCGGCCAATAAAGATCACCTCGGCTTCAACACCGCCCACGGCACGATCATCTCCTCCATGCTGATACCGCCGTGCTGGAAGGTGTGGCGGAAGTAGGTGACGAAGTGGTTGTAGTTGTTGGGGTAGACGAAGAAACGGTCGCCCTTGGCGAAGACGTAGACGGTGCTGACGTTGGCCTTGGGGAGGAAGGCCTGTCCGGGGTCCTTCACCACCAGCACATCGCGGTTCTCGTACGTGAGGTTGCGGCCGAACTTGTAGCGCAGGTTGGAGTTGGTATTGCGGTCGCCGACCACCTTGCTGGGTTCGCCCACGCGAATGGTGCCGTGGTCGGTGGTGAGCATCACGCGGCCACCGCGCTCGGCGATGCCCTTGAAGATGTCGAACAGCGGCGAGTGCTCGAACCAGCTCTTGGTGAGGGAGCGGTAGGCGGCATCGTCATCGGCCAGTTCGCGGATCACCTCCATCTCGGTGCGGGCATGGCTCAGCATGTCCACGAAGTTGTAGACGATCACGTTCAGCGGGTTGCCCATCAGGTTGTCCAGGCTGTCGGCCAGTTTGCGACCGGCGTTCAGGTTCAGGATCTTGTGGTAGCTGAACTTCACGTTCTTGCCCAGGCGCTTCAACTGGTCTCCCACGAACTCCTCCTCGTGCGCGTTCTTGCTGCCCTCCTCCTCCTCGTTCACCCACTTGCCGGGGAAGCGCTTTTCGATCTCGCTGGGCATGAGGCCGGAGAAGATGGCGTTGCGCGCGTACTGCGTGGCGGTGGGCAGGATGCTGTAGAACATTCCCTGCTCCTCGGTACGGAAGAACTGGCCCAGGATGGGTTCCAGGATGCGCCATTGGTCCAGCCGCAGGTTGTCGATCAGGATCATGAACAGGGGCGGCTGCTTCTCATCGATCAGCGGCGCCACCTTGGTCTTGAAGATCTGGTGTGATTGCAGGGGCACGTCGCCGCCCTTGTTGTTCACCCAGTCGATGTAGTTGCGCTCCACGAAGCGGCAGAACTGCTCGTTGGCCTCGGTCCACTGGCTGCGCAGGATCTCGGTCATGCCCTGGTCCTGGCTGCCGCTGAGGTCCAGTTCCCACTTCACCAGCTCGTCGTAGAGCTGTTTCCAGTCCTCGGTGCCCAGGCGGTCGCTGAGGCGCATGGCCAGCTGGCGGAACTGCTGCTGGTAGCTGCTGCTGGTCTTTTCGCTCACGAGGCGCCGGCCCTCCAGGTGCTTCTTCAGCGAGAGCAGGATCTGGTTGGGGTTCACGGGCTTGATCAGGTAATCGCTGATCTTGCCGCCGATGGCCTCCTCCATGATATGCTCCTCCTCGCTCTTGGTGATCATGATCACGGGCACATGGGGCAGCACCGCCTTGATGCGGTTGAGCGTCTCCAGCCCGCTGAGGCCGGGCATGTTCTCGTCCAGGAAGATGATGTCGTATTCCTTCGCCTGCGCCTTCTCCACGGCGTCGAGGCCGTTGTTCACGGTATCCACCGTGTAGCCTTTGCCTTGCAGGAAGAGCACGTGGGGACGGAGCAGATCGATCTCGTCGTCGGCCCAGAGGATGGAAGCGGTCATCAGTGGTATGGTGGTGCCTTTCGGCGCTACAGGTTCGGTGGTGAAAGATCGCATACCAATGGAAACGCGGAATAGCGTGCCGTGTTGCCCAGTACTTTCGGGGCGTGAAGGTACTGGGTAGGAAGTGTGAGGTGTGAGTTGTTACTTGTGAGGTGTGAAGTGACCAATGAAGATCCTGAACGACCCCATCTACGGTTTCATCACCGTGCCGCACCCCACGGTGCTGCGATTGATCGACCATCCGTGGTTCCAGCGACTGCGCTACATCAAGCAGCTGGGGCTGGGCCACCTGGTCTATCCCGGCGCGTTGCACACACGATTCCACCACGCGCTGGGGGCCATGCACCTGATGGGTGATGCCATCGCCACCCTGCGCGACAAGGGCCACGCCATCACGGACGAGGAAGCCTTGGGCGCCCGCATCGCCATTCTCCTGCATGACATCGGCCATGGACCCTTCAGCCACGCGCTGGAGCACAGCCTGGTGGAAGGCATCGGACATGAAGCGGTGAGCGCCTTGGTGATGGACGCCCTGAACACCGAGTTCAATGGCGCGCTGGACCTTGGCATCCGCATCTTCCGCGATGAATACCCCAAGCGTTTCCTGCACCAATTGGTCAGCGGCCAGCTGGATGTGGACCGCATCGACTACCTGAACCGCGACAGTTTCTACACCGGTGTGAGCGAAGGCGTGATCGGTGGGGAGCGCATCATCAAGATGTTGCAGGTGGTGGACGACAAGCTGGTGGTGGAAGAGAAAGCCATCTACAGCATCGAGAAGTTCCTGGTGGCGCGCCGGCTGATGTACTGGCAGGTATACCTGCACAAGACCGTGGTGGCCTGCGAGCTGATGCTCGTGGAAACGCTGCGACGCGCCAAGGACCTGGCCATGTCCGGTGTGCCCGTGTTCGCCTCCCCTGCCCTGATGCGCTTCCTATCCGCGGAGCAGGATCGTTCCTCCTTCCGCGACCCACAGGTATTGGCGGACTTCCTGAAGTTGGACGACCACGACGTGATGGGCGCTGTGAAGGTCTGGAGCGAACACCCCGATCCGGTGCTGTCCAAACTGGCCGGTGACCTCGTGCATCGCCGCAACCTGCGGATCAAACTGCAGAACGTCGAGTGGCCGCCGTCAAAGGTCGACGACCTTCGACAGTTGGTGGCCACACAACTGGGCATCTCGGTTACCGATGCAGCGCATTTCGTCCTCACCGGCAGCATCGTGAACAATGCCTACGACCCGGGCAAGGACCGGATCGAGCTTCGCTACAAGGACGGCACCCTGCGCGACATCGCGGAAGCCAGTGACAACCTGGGTATCCAAGCGCTGGCACGGCCAGTGACCAAGTGGTACCTGGCGTGGCCGAGGTGGGTCGTACAGTAAGTTCGCACCATGCCCCAGACCATCCTCATCACCGGTGCCACCTCCGGCTTCGGTGAATCCACCGCACGTCGCTTCGCTTCCGAGGGTTGGCGCGTCATCATCACCGGTCGCCGGAAAGAACGTCTCGAAGCACTGCGCAAAGAACTGGAAGGCCTTCACGGGAGCTTGGATCGCCCGACCATCCATGCCCTGCACTTCGATGTGCGCGACAACGCCGCTGTGGAAGCCGCCATCACCGGCCTGCCCGAGGGATGGAGGTCCATCGACGTGCTGGTGAACAATGCCGGGCTCGCCGCTGGCCTTGATCCGATACAGGACGGTAACCTGGACGATTGGGACCGCATGCTGGACACCAACGTGAAGGGTCTCCTCCATGTGAGCCACGCCATCATACCCGGCATGATCGCCCGCGGAAAGGGACACATCATCAACATCGGCAGCACCGCCGGTAAGGAGGTGTACCCCAAGGGCAATGTTTACTGCGCCAGCAAGCATGCGGTGGATGCCTTGAGCAAGGGCATGCGACAGGACCTTCTGCCCCACGGTATCAAGGTGACGCAGATCGCTCCGGGACTGGCCGAGACGGAGTTCAGCCTGGTACGCTTCCACGGCGACGAGGACAAGGCCAGCACCCCTTACCAGGGGCTGAGCCCGCTGAAGGGCGAGGACATCGCCCACCTCGTGCACTTCGTGACCACGCTGCCAGCACACGTGTGCGTGAACGACCTGGTGGTGACGCCCACCGCGCAGGCCAGCAGCATGGTGGTGCACCGCCGGACCTAGTGTCGCAACCCGTAAGTTGGTTAACTGAAGGTCTACCACTATTTCGCCTTCATGCAAGGCGGAACATGCACGGCTTAGTGTGTGCTACGACGAAATGTTCCAACGCGGCAGGAAGGTGAAAGAGGGGCGGAGATGGTTAAGGAACTTACGGGTTGCGACACTGGAGTAACTTCACCGCCGCAAAACCGAGCGCTCATGCCCAAGTACCTCAAGTGGACCCTGATCAGTATCGGCTTTGTGGCCTTGCTGGCCTTCGTCGGTTTCCGATACATGACCAGCCAGACCAAGAAGGCCAGTCCGGAGGAGACAACGACCTTCGTGGTGGACGACCTGAAGGTGGAGGTGACCTACAGCCGCCCCTTCAAAAAGGGCCGCGCCATCTTCGGCACACTGGTACCCTACGGCAAAGTATGGCGCACCGGGGCCAACGAGGCCACCACCTTCACGGTGAACAAGGACGTCACTTTGGGTGAGGCGCCGTTAAAGGCGGGCACCTACACGCTGTGGACCATACCCAACGAGGACGAATGGCTGGTGATCCTGAACGGCAAGATGTACGGCTGGGGGGTGAACTTCGACGGGGTGGCACAGCGCGACCCGATGGCCGATGTGGCCAAGGCGAAAGCACCCGTCCGTCGTACCGATGCGATCACGGAGCAATTCACCATTTCCGTGGAGGGCTCGCCCAGTGAACTGGTGCTGCGTTGGGATGATGTGCAGGTCCAGGTTCCCTTGAAGCACTGATCCGCCCTAGCCTATCTTCACCCTATGCAGTTCACCGCAGACCAGATCGCCGAGCTCCTTCAAGGAGAAGTGGACGGCGATCCGCAGGTGATGGTGAACGACCTGGCCAAGATCGAGGAGGCCCGCAGTGGCACCCTCACCTTCCTGGCCAACCCCAAGTACACCGAGTTCATCTACACCACGAAGGCCACCATCGCCATCGTGGACCGGGGATTCGTGGCCACCAAGGCGACCCCCAAAAGCCTCACGCTGATCCGTGTCGCCGATGCGCGCATGGCCTTCACCCAGCTGCTGGAGCGCAACTACCAGTTACAGTACGAGAAGAAGGGCGTGGAGCAACCCAGCTATGTGAGCCCACGGGCGAAGCTGGGCAAGAGCGTATACATCGGTGCCTTCTGCTACATCGGCGATGATGTGGTGTTGGGCGATGGCGTGAAGGTGTTCCCCAGTTGCTTCATCGGCGACCGCACCACAGTGGGGGCCGGCACGCGCATCCATGCCGGTGTGAAGATCTACCACCAGACGGTGATCGGCGCGCAGTGCGTGATCCACAGCGGTGCGGTGATCGGTGCCGATGGCTTTGGATTCGTGCCCAACGCGGAAGGGGTCTATGAGAAGATGCCCCAGGTGGGCAACGTCATCTTGGAGGACCAAGTGGAGGTGGGCGCGAACACCACCATCGACCGGGCCACCATCGGGCACACCATCATCCGCCAGGGCACCAAGCTGGACAACCTGATCCAGGTGGGGCATAATGCGGAGATCGGGAGGCACAACGTGATCGTGTCGCAAACAGGCATCGCGGGCAGCACCAAGGTGGGCGACCACAACCAGATCGGCGGCCAGGTGGGCATCGCCGGTCACCTCACCATCGGCAACAAGGTGCGGGTGGCGGCACAGAGCGGCATCGGCAGCAATCTGGAGGACGGCGTGACCGTGCAGGGATCCCCGGCCTTCGCCAAAGGCCTGTATGACCGGAGTTATGTGGTGTACCGCAACCTGCCCGCCCTGCAGCGGCGGATCGATGCACTGGAGAAGGAGCTCGCCGCCCTGCGCAAGTCGCAGGATGATGCGATGCCGGAGGCTTGAACCCGGTCTCTGAACCCCGATCCTGACCGTTACTCCACGTACGAAGACCTTGTTTCAGGGTGACCTGCCCTGGGGAGATCATCTGCCGGTCCGGGACGCGCTCGTACCTTCGCCGAGCGTCGGCATGGGCTTGTCATGAACCCTATGTCGGCCGTCTTGTGTCATGAGCGACAACCAGCATACCCTCAAGGCCTCCGTCACCCTGGAAGGCGTGGGCCTTCACTCCGGTGTACCGGTGAAACTGACGCTGAACCCCGCCCCGGTGGGTCACGGCTACAAATTCCAGCGCACCGACCTCGAGGGCCAGCCCACCATCGATGCGGATGCCGACCTGGTGGTGAGCACCGCCCGCGGCACCACCCTGGGCAAGGGCGATGCCGTGGTGAACACCACCGAACACGTGCTCAGCGCCCTGTATGCGCTGAACGTGGACAACTGCCTGCTGCAGCTCAGCGGTCCGGAGGTGCCCATCATGAACGGCAGTGCGCTGCCCTTCGTGGATGCCATTGAGAGCGTGGGCCTGGTGGCGCAGGACGCCCCGCGCAACTGGTACGAACTGAAGGAGCCCATCTGGTTCGAGACCCAGGAGCGCGGCACCGAGATGCTGGGCGTGCCCACCCCCGGCGGCGAGTTCCGCGTGACAGTGATGGTGGACTACAACAGTCCCGTGCTGGGCACCCAGCATGCCAGCATGTACCGCGCCGAGGAGTTCAAGACCGAGATCGCACCCTGCCGCACCTTCGTGTTCCTGCGCGAGCTGGAGCAGCTGGCCAAGGCCGGCCTGATCAAGGGTGGCGACCTGGACAACGCCATCGTGTTGGAGGACCGCGAAGGCACCACGAAGGAGCAACTGAAGGACCTTGCCAAGACCTTGGGCCGCGAATACCAGGACGTGGAAGTGCGCCGCAACGGAGTGCTGAACACCACCGACCTGAAGTTCTTCAACGAACCCGCACGGCACAAGCTGCTGGACATCGTGGGCGATCTGGCGTTGGTGGGCCGCCCCATCAAGGGCCACA
Organism: Chryseobacterium gleum; assembly: GCA_945872795.1. Taxonomy (GTDB): domain Bacteria; phylum Bacteroidota; class Bacteroidia; order Flavobacteriales_F; family PHOS-HE28; genus PHOS-HE28. The sequence continues at coordinate 72,881 of CAMCAZ010000005.1, read as the reverse complement.
TCCTCGCTGCCCGTCCCGGGCACTTCGGCAACACCAGTTTTGCCAAGCGCATCAAGGAAAAGATCCGCGAGGAGGAGAAGAACCCCGTGGCCCACGTGGACCTGACGAAGGAGCCGCTGTTCGACATCATGGCCATCGAGAAGATGCTCCCCCACCGCTACCCCTTCCTGCTGGTGGACAAGGTGATGAGCATGGACAAGACCAGCATCGTGGGCGTGAAGAATGTGACGATGAACGAGCCGCACTTCACCGGTCACTTCCCGGGGAATCCGGTGATGCCGGGCGTGCTGCAGGTGGAGGCGATGGCACAGGTGGGCGGCATCTTCGCCCTGAGCCAGGTGCCCGATCCGGAGAACTACACCACCTACTTCCTGAAGACCGACGGCATCCGTTACCGCCGAAAGGTGATCCCCGGCGATACGCTGGTGTTCCACCTCACCCTGATCACGCCCATCCGCAGAGGCCTGGTGCACATGCAGGGCCACGGCTACGTGAACGGCCAGCTGGCCGTGGAGGCCGAGATGATGGCGCAGATCGTGAAGGACAAGGTCGAAGCCGCCGCACCACCGCAAGCAAGCGCCACCGTCCGATGAGCATCTCACCCCTCGCCTTCGTGCACCCCGATGCCCGCATCGGGAAGGACGTCACCGTGGAACCCTTCGCGAGCATCTACGGGGATGTGGTGGTGGGCGACGGCACCTGGATCGGCCCGAACAGCGTGCTGATGGACGGTGCGCGCATCGGCAGCAAGTGCCGGATCTTCCCCGGTGCGGTGATCGCTGCCATTCCTCAGGACCTGAAGTTCGCCGGAGAGCATACCACGGCCGAGGTGGGCGATGGCACCACCATCCGCGAGTGCGTCACCATCAACCGCGGGACGGCCGACCGGGAAAAGACGGCCGTGGGCGCCAACTGCCTGCTGATGGCCTACGTGCACCTCGCGCACGACTGCATCCTGGGCAACAACATCGTGGTGGCCAACAGCGTCAACCTCGCCGGCCACGTCACCATCGACGATTGGGCCATCCTGGAGGGTAATGTGGCCGTGCAGCAGTTCATCCACATCGGTGCGCACAGCTTCATCGCCGGTGCCAGCCTGGTGCGGAAGAACGTACCGCCCTTCGTGAAGGCCGCCCGCGAGCCCTTGAGCTACGTGGGCGTGAACGTGGTGGGCCTGCGCCGCCGAGGCTTCGATGATGCCGCCGTGGCCCGCATCGAGGACATCTACCGCGAGATCTTCGTGCGCAATACCAACGTGGACCGTGCGGTGCAGAACGTGGAGCAGACCCTGCCCCGCAGCCCCGAGCGCGGACAGATCCTCGACTTCATCCGCAACAGCCCCAAGGGGATCATGCGGGGACTGGCCGAGTGAAGACAGGTGCTCATGTGACCATGTGCTCATGGAAGAGTGCTTCGATGTATCTCGATGGTCACCTTCAATGGAGTGCTCGGCACCAACGTGGTGAACACAGCAGCTCAAGCAGAAACCTGCAACCTTGCAGATACGGCATGAGCACATGCGCACATGTCCACATGACCACATGACCACATGAGAGTATGGATCTTCGTCTGACCGATATCTCCAAACACTTCGGCCGTGAAGTGGTCTTCCGCGGTGTGACGCGCTCGCTGGCCAGCGGCAGCCGCACGGCCATCCTGGGACCCAACGGCAGCGGCAAGAGCACCCTGCTGCAGGTCATCGGCGGTGCGCTGGTGCCCACGGAAGGGACCATCGAACACCGGCTCCATGGTCGCACGATCCCGCAGGAGGAGGTCTACCGCCACGTCAGCATCGCCGCGCCCTACCTGGGGCTTTATGAGGACCTGAGCCTGCGCCAAGCCGTGGAGTTCCACGCACGCTTCAAGCCGCTGCGCGCCGGCCTGAAGCCCGCCGATGTGGCACGCATCGCCTATCTGGACCAAGCCTTGGAGAAGCCGGTCCTGCACTTCAGCAGTGGCATGAAGCAGCGCCTCAAGCTCGCCCTCGCCATCCTGAGCGACACACCGCTGCTGCTGCTGGATGAACCCGCCAGCAACCTGGACGCCGAGGCCATTGCCTGGTACCGCACCCTGCTGCAGGAACACATGTCCGGTCGAACCCTGCTGGTGGCCAGCAACCGCCAGGCCGCGGAGCACGATCTGTGCGCGGACAGCGTGGAGATCAGCACGTTCAAGCAGTGACGAGTGAGCGAGTGGTGAGCACCCCCCCCGCCACTCGCCCCACACCTACTCGCTACTCTGCGCTCACCACCCCAAAAAGCCTATTTTCGCGGCCCGAACATCTGAATCCCAGCATCATGGCCTCCACGTCCGACGTCAATATCGGCTCCTACATCCGCTTCAATGGCGACATCTGCCAGATCATGGAGTGGCAGCACCGCACGCCCGGCAACCTGCGCGCCTTTTACCAGGGCAAGATGCGCGTACTGCGCAACGGCAAGCTCAACGAGCACCGCTGGCGCAGCGGCGAGACCATGGAGGTGCTCCGTGTGGAAGTCCACGAACTGCAGTACCTCTACCGGGAGGGCGACAACCTGGTGTGCATGGACCAGGAGAGCTTCGAGCAGAAGTACGTGCCCGCAGAACTGTTCGGTGATGCCATGCGCTTCATCAAGGAGGAGATGGTGGTGCAGATCGGCTTCGAGAGCGACACGCCCATCTTCGCCCGTCCGCCGAAAGTGGTGGAACTGGAGGTGACCTACACCGAACACGCCGTGAAGGGCGACACCAGCAACAAGGTGATGAAGGCCGCCACCCTCGCGGGCGGCGCCGAGATCAGCGTACCCAGCTTCGTGGACATCGGCACCGTGGTGCGCGTGGACACCGAGACCGGTGAGTACCTGGACCGTGTGAAGAAATAAGGCCTTGAACCGGCTTTGCGGACCCCGCCCCCAACAACTGGGAGGCGGGGTCCGTCGTTCAAGGCATGGCTGTGGGCAGGGGTCTGCAAAGGCTCCAGGGGCGCAGGGAAGGACGGTACCGTGCTTGGTCCACGGAGCTTTGGGCACCAAACAGATGCGATCCATTCTGCGCCCAGAACCACGGTTGAAACGCTCCGGGCGCACCCTGACCCGCCGCTCCCCGAGGGCATGTCCGCGACCGCTACCTTTAGCCCAATTCCCCGCAACCCGTGAAACTCGCCCTTCCACAGACCGCCGCAGAACTGGCGCACCTGATCAACGCCCGGGTACAGGGCAACAGCGAACGCCTGGTCACCGGCCTCAACGAGATCAACCGGGTGGAGGAGGGCGACCTGGTCTTCGTGGACCACGAGAAGTACTACGACAAGGCGCTGAACAGCGCGGCCACCACCATCCTGATCAACAAGGAGGTGAGCGTGCCAGAGGGCAAGGCCATCATCGTCAGCGATGACCCCTGCCGCGATTACAACGCGCTGATCCGGCGCTTCATGCCACGTGCCGGCTGGGCGGAGAGCAACATCCACATCGGTCCGGGGAGCGAGGTGCATCCCAGCGCGGTGGTGGGGCCGCACGTGCGCATCGGCGCCGATTGCATCATCCACCCCGGTGTGGTGATCTATGAGCACTGCACCATCGGCGACCGGGTGATCATCCACGCCAACACGGTGATCGGCGCGGACCCCTTCTACTACAAGAAACGCCCGACGGGCTATGACAAGATGACCCCCGGCGGCAGCGTGGTGATCGAGGACGACGTGGAGATCGGTGCACTGTGCACGATCGACCGCGGCGTGAGCGCGGACACCCGCATCGGTCGCGGCAGCAAATTGGACAACCACATCCAAGTGGGGCACGACACCCTGATCGGTGCGGAGTGCCTCATCGCATCGCACGTGGGCATCAGCGGCGCCGTGGTGGTGGAGGATGGTGTGACGCTGTGGGGCCAGGTGGGCGTGCCCAGCAAACTGCGCATCGGCAAGGGTGCCGTGGTCCTGGGACAGAGCGGTCTGATCGGCTCGTTGGAAGGCGGAAGGACCTACTTCGGCAGCCCTGCGGGCGAATGGAAGACCAAGATGCGCGAGATCGCCCTGCTGGCCAAACTGCCCGAACTGTACAAGAAATTGAAGGACTGACGCCATGGCCCGCCTGGAACGCATCATCGAACGTCTGGAGCTGAAGGAGTTCCAGCTGCGAGCATTGCTCGATGTGACCAAGGCCATCAATAACACCATGCCGCGCGAGGAGCTGCTGAAGCTCTACGAGAAGATCGTGCGCGAGGACCTCGGCATCACCCGACTGATGCTCTTCGAACGCACGGAGCAATGGGTGCGGATACTGGCCTTCGGGACCACGCCCGCCGATGACGGGATGGACGTGGAGCAAGCCTTCAGCCGCTTCAGCGACATCCAGGTCATCGACAGTGAGAGTGCGGGCAGCCTCGGGGCTTTTGACGTCGCTGTTCCCGTTTACCACCGCAACCGGCCGCTGGCCTTCCTGCTCATCGGCGACATCGACGAGGACGAGCAACGGATGAGCCCCACGGTCAAGCACCTCAATTACATCCAGACCCTCACCAACCTGATCGTGGTGGCGATGGAGAACCAGCGGTTGGCGAACCAGGCCTTGCGCCAGGTGCGCGACCAACGCGAACTGGAACTCGCCCGGGAGATGCAGCGCATGTTGGTACCCGCACAACTACCGAACAACGCCATCATCGAAGCGGCCGCGTGGTACCAACCGCACAGCCAGGTGGGAGGTGATCACTACGACCTCATCACCTTGGATGACGGAACTTACGTGGCCTGCGTGGCCGATGTGAGCGGCAAGGGCATCGCGGCGGCCTTGCTGATGAGCAACTTCCAGGCCCACCTGCACGCGAGCGTGCGACACAACTCTGACCTGAGCGAGGTGGTGCGCGAACTCAATGCTCGAGTGCAGGCCAGTGCGCGCGGCGAACGCTTCATCACCCTGTTCATCGGCCATATCGATCCGGTGGCCCGCCGCATCACGTACATCAACTGCGGCCACAACGCTCCCCTGTTGCTCACCCCCAACGGCACCAAGCCGCTGCACGATGGCTGCATCGCCCTAGGCATGATGCCGCAGCTCCCCTCACTTCGCGTGGGCACGGCAGACCTGCCACCAGGCGCCACACTGTTCTGCTACACCGATGGCTTGGTGGAGCAGGAGGATGAGCAAGGCCGCGACTTCGGCACGGACATCCTGGGCACCCTGCTGCGCGACTTCTCGCTGGCCGGACCTGAGCCCGTCAACGAAGCGCTCATCGCCGCCTTCAACGTTCATCGGGGCGATCAACCCTACCTGGACGATATCGCCGTGCTCACCTGCCGGATCAAGTAGAGGGGCAGGACCGGTGGACGCCCCTGTTCCATGGCACCGATGTGATCTACGCAGACTCCGCCAGGACCTTCCGGGATGCCTTCGGATACTTCATGTCGAAGTGCACGATGATCACCGTGAAGGCCCAGAAGGGCACGGATGCCTTGTCGGTATCAAGGAAGTTGTTGAGCGCGCCGTGCAGGTAATAGGTCACCAGTCCCAACAGGGCGGCCAACATCAGTCGCCGGTCCACGCCTGGGGGCATGCGGGCATAGAGGCGCATGCCCGTCACCAGGGTCACCATCACCAAGGTGAGCATCAACCCGATGCCGGGGATGCCCTGCTCGCTCATCGGTCCCAGGTACTCACTATGGGCATTACCACCCTCGCCGAAATTGGTGCTGATGATGGTGCGGTCCTCCGAAGCCTGAAAAGGCGCATACTGGAACATGTAGGTGCCGGGGCCCCAGCCGAACACCGGGCGTTCCTCGAACATGCGCATTGCCGAATTCCAGCGGTTGATGCGTTCCAGGTTGCTGGCATCGCTGGAGATGTTGGAGATGGATCGCACGTGCTCTCCGAGGTCATCGGATGATTCCTCGCGGTTTCGTTCCAGCGCGATCGTGATCTGCTCGTAGTTCGCCCAATACACGCCGCCTGCGGTCAGGGCCAGCACGACCAGGGTCCAGACGGGGATGCGCAGGCGGACGATGAGGAACACCCCGATGGCCCCCACAAGGCTGAGCCATGCGGCACGGGTGTAGGAAAAGATGAGGCCGGCCGTGAGCATGGCCAGCATCAGGTAGGTGAAGATCCGGCCGGTGGCGGTGTAGCCGGGCATCGTCACCGCCATCAGCGCGAAGGGCAGGAAGAAGGCGATGATGGCCCCGTAGCTCGTGTGGTCCTTGAAAAAGGGCGTCATCACCCAGTGCGCGGGATCGTGCGCGAAGTCGAACTGGGCGTGATGGATCAGCGTGTAGCCGATCACGATGCTCAGGCCCGCGAGGTAGGACCAGATGAAGCGCTGCATGTTCCGTTCGTCCCGGAAGATGCGCGAGACGAGCAGGTACATGGTGGTGACGAACCACACCCGGGCCAGGACGTATTTGGCAGAGACCAGCGGCATGCTGCTGGGCAGGATGCAGATGGCCATCCAAGCGACCTGCACGAGGATGATCACCGTGATGGGATGTCGCCAGAGCCGCTGCTCCACCAGGTCCTTCTCCAGCACCAGTTTCACCAGGAAGAGCACCATGAGACCCACCAGCAAGGGTTCGGTGGGCAGCGCGATGCCGATACCTCCCAGGTCCATCTCCTCAAGATTGATGGAGAGCGGGGTGGCGAAGGCGACGAAATACACCAGGCGATCCACCGCCGTGAGCATGGCCCAGGCGCTGAGGAGCACGATGGGCAGTGCGCTGAACCAATAGATGCGCTCGGCGAGCAACACCGCATTGAGCAGCACGAAGGCGATACTTGCCCCGAAGACCCAGTGTTCCTTCAGCAGCCGCATGGGCGGTCAGGAACGTTGATCGCGCCAGATGAGCAACAGGAAGCTGAGGAACACCGCGCTCACGGTGGTGAGGAGCAGGATCAACCAGCGCACGGGATAGACCTTCTTGTCGCTGACCTCCGGATAGACCACCACGTTGGTGTAGGTGAGCTCCTTGGTCACGTCGTTCACCATGCGCTCATATTCGGTGAGCAGGCGATCGTAGTTGGCGCGGAAGAAGTTGCTCAGTTCCATAAGCTGGCGGAACTCGCCCCCCTTCTCCTCCATGTCCTTCATCAGGCCCTGCACCTCCTCGATGCGGGACACTGGAGCTCCGGATTGGATCATCCGCATGTAACCCTTGGTCAGTTCGCGCACCTGGCTCTCGTAGTCGAGAATACCATCCCGCACCCGGAGCGTGTCCAGGCGCGTCTCCACGGAATCCAGTTTCGCCTGGGCATGTACCAGTGAACGTCCGGCGATCACCAGCAGTTCGTTGGACTTCTCGCGCTGCAGGCGCCGGGCCAGCAGGTTCACCTGTTTGAGCATCGCGTTCACCAGGTCGCGGGCACGTACGGGATCCTCGTCCACGATCTCAATGCGCACGGACTCGAAGTTCGTCTTGTTGATCTCCACCCGGTCGTTGAACTCGTTGTACAGGGCGAAGTACCCGCCGTTCACCGTGGTATCCACGTCATAGACCGTGGCCAGGTCGAACTGCATGATGAGGCTGTCGCGGATGCTGTTGCTCTGCAACAATTGCAGCAATTGGTCCGTGCGCGTCTCGATGCTGTAGCTGTTCAGGTTCACGGGATACACCGTGGCCCGGCTCAGGTAGCGGGGTGGCATGAAGGTGGGCGAACTGGCCACCACGGCGATCACCGCGGACACCACAGCCACCAGGGCCATGGTCTTCCAGTTCCGCTGGGCGATCTTCAGGTAATGCGCGAAGGTGAGCTCACTGGCCATTGTCCCAGGTGAATTTGGAGAGGTTCGCTTGGACGATGATGAGCACCAGCGACAGCAGCAATCCGCTGAGCCCTCCGGCAAGCAGCACCAGCCACTTCATCGGGTAGGCCGGCTTGTCGGTGACCTGGGCGCGGTTCACCACGAACTTGAAGGGCATCTGGCTTTCCAGCTCGGCACGCACCAGATCACGCTTGGCCCGCAGTTCATTGATCCGCCAGCTCCACTTGATGACCTGTTCGCTGAGCACCAGGTAGGGGCCTCCCGTTTCGGACAGACCCGCGAAACGCTCCTCCAAGGCCTTCAGGGCACGGTCATCACCCTTCACGATGGCGGCGCCGATGTACTCGTTGTAGCGCTCGGCCTGTGACTCGTAATCATGCACCCCGGAGCGCTGCAGCGCCTTGAGGCTGTCTGTGAGCTGGTGCAGCTCGGATTGGGAGATCTCCAGTTGTCCGTTCAGCAGGGTGAGTGCACTGCTCACGCGTTCGTGCAGCATCTCGCGCCACACCGTATCCACCTGGTCGCAGATGAAATTGGCCAGGTCGGCCGCACGCTGTGGATCGCCGTCCAGCACCTCCACCTTCACGCTGTTGAAGCGTGTCTTGCGGTAGGTCACCTGGTCATTGTAGATCCCAATGAACTCGGCCCTGGGGTACTTCACATCATCATCGATGCCATAGGCTTTGTAAAGGTCGAAGCGCTCCGCCGCTCGGTCGCGGATCACGTCGGTCTGCAGCATCTGCACCAGGTGCTCCAGATCGGGCTCCTCTCCCATCGCCAGGAAATCGTCACCGGTGGTGCGTTGGTCCACCAGCAGGGCCTTGGAGACCGAGTTCGTCCGCGTGGGGAAGAGCACCACCTCGCTGCGGTAGAGCGGATGGATGGCGTAGGCCGCGATCAGTCCCCCGATCAGGCCCAGCAGGGTGATCCCGGCGACGAGGCGCCAGCGGGACAGGAGGTATCGGACCAGGTCCACGGCAGCGTCATCGGAACGTGGGCGGGCCTGCCCTTCTGGGTTACTGGACTGCATGGTTCGCATTAACGGGGCGCTAAAGTAGGGCTTCGGGCCCGCTCGCTCAGGACGGTGGAGCAGGGCTAACGCGCGCGGGGCAGCTTCATTGCATCACGCACCACACGGGGCGTGATCAGCCCCGTCAGCAACACGGCGGCGGCGGCCAGCACGGCGAAGGCCAGGGCCCGCCAGCCCAGCTCCAAGCCCAGCGTGGCCCAACCCGCGGCCAGCAGCACGGCGCCATAGATGCCCGCCCGCACCAGGACGGCACCCACACCCTGCAAGGCATGGCTGCGGCCGGCCAGCACCACCTGCACCGCAGCCGTGAGCAGTTGCGTTGCCAGGCTCGCCCAGGCGGCGCCTTCGGCCTGCATGCGCGGGATCAGTAGCAGGTTGAGCGCCACGTTGAGCAGTGCCCCTCCCGCGGCCATCCAGTTCAGCAGGCGCAGTTCGCCCGAGGCCGTGAGCAGGGTGCCGAACACATAGGTCACGCACACCCCCACGAAACAATGGATCAGCAGTACGAAGGACGGGGCGGAAAGGCCCGCGTGCTGGTCATAGATCAGCTCCAGCACGGGCAACGCGTTCCAGTGCACGAAGGCCGCCACGGCCAGCGACCCGCCCAGGACCAGGCGCAGCGCCAACACAACCAGTGGAGCGACGGCCTCCCGATGCTTCAGCTGCCGGCTGAAGATGGGCAGCAGCAATCCGGCAAAGAGGTAGCCCAGCATGTTGAAGGCCTCGAAGAAGCGGAAGCCCTGCGCGTAGATCCCGGCCTGGAAGGCACCGTCCGGCAGCATCCGCTCCAGCATCAGGGTATCCGTGCGGTAGTAGAAGGTCATCAGCAGGATGAGCAGAGCGTAGGGGAAGCTTTGCTTCAGCACCACCCGGCTGAACGTGGGGTTCCAGCCCACCCGCACCTTCCCGCTCAGGCGCAGGGTCATCACCAGGGCCACCAGCAGCGTGGTACCGTACGCTGCGGTCTGGGCCCACACGAACCATTCGATGCGGAAGGGCGCATCGCCGCCGCGTGCCCAGAGCAGCCAGCCCACCGCGGCGATCAGCAGCACCCGGTCCAGCACGCTCAACAGGCTGTCCTGCCGGAAGCGCTGGGCGCCCGCGATGTTGCTGCGCAGATAGAGGATGCTGGCCACCAGCGCCTGGTTCAGCACCAGCCAGCCCAGCACGCCCAGTTGCTCCCCGCTGTAGCCCAGTACCAGGCCCACCACCACGGTCAACAGGGCGTAGAGCCCGGCCAGCACCATGCGCACACCGATCACACCGCTCAGGTACTTGCCCATCAGGTGCGTATGCTGGGCGATGTTCCGCGTGTTGTAGTTCGTCAGGCCCAGGTCCAGCACGATGTTCAGCAGGAAGCTCAAGCTCAGCAAGGCCGCGTAGCTGCCATAGGCCGATGCCCCCACGGCATCCTGCACGCCCGCATCGATGCCCAGCAGGTAAAAGGGCTTCACCAGCAGGTTCAGCACCAGCAACAGGGCCAGGTTGGTGAGGAAGGTGCGTTGCATTGGCGGGGTGAAGATGAGGAGAGCGCGGGGAATGCACCGAGCGGCCAGTGCCACGAGCGTGAAGAACGACATCATCAACCTTGGGGGGATGAACTTTCCACCCTACCCGCGGAGACGTTTGCCATGGACGGAAGTTGGTCCGCCACCCCTGCTCCAGGATCGCCACCTTTGCAGCTCCGAACCCGCCTGCCCCCTTCCCCATGCGCATCGCCGTCAACACCCGCCTGCTGCTCGCCGACAAGCTGGAGGGCATCGGCTGGTTCACGCACGAGACCTTGCAGCGCATCGTGCGGGCGCACCCCGAGCATGAGTTCCTGTTCCTCTTCGATAGGGCCTACGACAAGCGCTTCATCTACGCCCCGAACGTGAGCCCGGTGGTGATGGGACCGCCCACACGGCACCCGCTGCTCTATCGCCTGTGGTTCGACTGGCTGCTGCCCCGGAAGTTGAAGGCGCTGAAGGCCGATGCCTTCATCAGTCCCGATGGCTACCTCGCGCTGCACAGCACGGTGCCCACCCTGGCGGTGATCCACGACCTGAACTTTGAGCACCATCCGGAGGACCTGCCGCGCGCCTACCGGAACTTCTACCGCAGCTATTTTCCGCGCTTCGCACGGCACGCCACCCGGCTGGCCACGGTGAGCGAATATTCCCGCAGGGACATCGCGAAACGCTACGAACTGGATGAAAGCCGGATCGACGTGGTCTACAATGGTGTGGGCTCCACCTTCACGCCACTTTCTGCGGAGGAGAAACAGCAGGCCTTGGAGCGCTACGGCAAGGGTTCGCCTTATTTCATCTGTGTGGGTTCGCTGCATCCGCGGAAGAACATCGCCCGCCTGCTACAGGCCTTCGACCTTGTGCTGGCCCATCATCCCGGCGATCTGCGGCTGGTGGTGGTGGGCGAGAGCTTCTGGTGGGATGACCGCATGAAGCAGGCCTGGGAAGGGATGCGCCACCGCGACCGGGTGGAGTTCACCGGTCGGCTGGGCCAGGCCGATCTGCGGATGGCCTTGGGCGGCTCCATGGCACTGGCCTTCGTGAGCTACTTCGAGGGCTTCGGCATCCCCGTGGCCGAGGCCATGCGCTGCGGCGTTCCCGTGGTGGCGGCCGGGGCCACAGCATTGCCCGAGGTGGCCGGCGATGCCGCGCTTTACTGCGATCCATACAGTGTCACCGACATCGCCAAGGCGCTGTACACCATGTGGAGCGATGATGCGCTGCGTGAGCAACTGTGCGCACAGGGCCTGAAGCGGGCGCAACGCTATACGTGGGACAATGCCGCGACCGACCTGTGGGACAGTTTTGCGCGGATGTGCCGCGATGCCGGCCTGGACCTTTTGTGATCCCGATCCGGGTTATATTCGCTGGTGATGGCCCTGTTGGCTGCATATCACACCAAGGGTCTTTTGGAGGCCGGATGCGATGAGGCCGGACGCGGTTGTCTGGCAGGACCCGTGGTGGCCGCTGCGGTGATCCTCCCTCCACGACTGAAGTTGCCGGGGCTGGACGATAGCAAGAAACTTTCCGCCGCCCACCGTGAGCGCCTGCGCATCCTGATCGAAGCGGAGGCCCAGGCCTGGGCCGTGTCCTTCGTTCACCCCGAGGAGATCGACCGGATCAACATCCTGCAGGCCAGTTTCGCGGCCATGCAACGGGCCATCGACCTGCTCAGCGTTCGGCCCCAGCACCTGTTGATCGATGGCAACCGTTTTCCGGGTCATGGCTGCGCTCCGCACACCTGCGTGATCAAGGGCGATGGTCGCTACCGGAGCATCGCCGCGGCGAGCATCCTGGCCAAGACCCACCGCGACGAGCACATGCAGCTGATGGCCCTCCGTCATCCCGCCTACGGGTGGGCCGTGAACAAGGGCTATCCCACGCTGGACCATCGGGCTGCCATTGCCCGCGAGGGACCCTGCTCCCAGCACCGCCAGACCTTCCGGCTGCTGGCGCTGGAGAAGCCTCAAGGCACCTGAGCACTGTCCACACGCCCGTGTGCAAAGGCCCGTCGGACGCACGAAGATCCACCATGGTCTCCGGGTACTTTTGAACGGTCCCATGCGCCGCCTCCTTTCCGTTCTCCTGCTGCTGGCCATTGCTGCTGCCGTCGGCTGGACGCTCTACCGCTGGAACCGCGGCAGCACCCAGGCCGTCGATCCGTGGCGGGCCGTGCCGGAGCGTTCGGCCATCGTGGTGGCGGTGCCCGATGCCTTCGTCAGTTGGGACCGCTTCACGCACACGTCACAGCTTTGGGCCGCGCTATCCACCCTGCCCGGTGCGGCCGCTGCTGATGCGCTACTGGCCAGGGCCGTGGCGCGCATGGAGAACGATGAGGCCCTGCGCGGCGCGCTGCGCAATACCACGGTGCTCGCTGCGGTGATGCGCAATGGCGGTGAGGCCATGGGCTGCCTCTTCGTGGGTTCCCCCGGCTCCACGGACGTCGCTCCTCTGAAGGCCTTCAGCGAACTGCTGGGCCTGGACGCCACGGCACTGCAGGCCCTTACGAAGGGCGAGGTGGTGCAGGTGCGTCCGGACACGGCACTTCCCACGCTCTCGTTCTGCGTGCGCGAAGGGCTCTGGTTGCTCAGCAATTCAACCGCCACCATGGACGAGGCCCTGCTGCAATGGGGTTCAGGCCGATCACTGGCGCAGGACGGGATCTTCTCCCGCGCCCTGGCCACCCTGGGGGCCGGCAGTGATGCACACGTCCTGCTTCGTCCCGACCGCCTGAAGGACCTCGCCCTGTTGAGCCTGACGAGCGAGACCTTGGAGGGTCTCGAAGCACCCGAGGGTTGGTTGGCCATGGACCTGCGTACCCGACCCGATGCCCTGCTGTTGAGCGGACTGCTGTTGGGCGTGGAGGGAACAAGCTGGGCCACTGCCTTACAAGGACAGGAACCCGGGGCCTGGAGCGGCGCCCGAGCCATCCCCACGCGTGCCGTCAGCTACACGGCCACGCAGGTCAGCGATCCCGTACGCTACCTCCAGGACCGCGGCCGGGTGCAGGACAGCGCCTGGGTGGCCGACCTGTTCCATTGGGTGGAGGGAAGTGTGGGCATTGCCCGCAGCGCCGAGCCCGAACAGGGACCTTGGGGCGTGTTCGCCACCACCTCCCCGGAGGCCGCCTCGGAACGCCTGTCCGCACTGTGCCCGCAAGGCTGCGATACCATCGGCTATCGCGGGATCCGCGCCCAACGCCTACCGCGGGCACAGATGCACGCCGAACTGCTCGGACCCGAATTCGCAGACCTGGGCCGGCCCTGGTGGGTGGTGCTCGGCGATGTGGTGGTCTTCGCCCCTGAGGCCGCGGGGATCCAGCAGGCTGTGGATGCCTGGCTGGACGGAAATTCCCTTGCCGAAGATGGTCGCACCTCGGCCTGGTGGTCGCGGATGGCCAGTGAGGTGGGTGCCAGCTGGTGGTGTGATGTGGCCCGCGCCACACCGCTGCTTTCCAAGGGCACCCGACCTGACATGACACCTTTCATGGACAGCCTCCAAGGTCTTTGGTCATCCTTCGGTGGCCTCACCCTGCAGGTGACGCCGGGACAGCGGGGCAGCATACATGTGTCCGCAGCACTGCAGTTCGCACCCCTTACGGAGCAGCCAAGCAACGAACGCTGGCAGGTGGCCCTGGGCGCTCCCGCATCAGGATTGCCGCAGATCGTGGTGAACCACACGAACGGAACGCATGAAGTGCTGGTGCAGGATGACCTGCACCGCCTGCACCTGGTGGGTACCACGGGCAAAGTGCTGTGGAGCAGGGCGCTGGAAAGCCGCATCCTGGGCGAGGTGCAGCAGGTGGACCGGTTCAAGAACGGAAAACTGCAGCTGCTCTTCGCCACGGCGGAAGGCCTCCACCTCATCGACCGGAACGGCAAGGACGTGGGCGGGTTCCCGGTGCGGACGGACAGCCGCATCTCCGCGCCGCTCGCCGTGTTCGACTACGAAGGGGATGGCGAGTACCGCATCCTCGTCACCCTGCAGAACGGTGTGGTGATGAACTACGGCATGGACGGCCTGCCGGTGAACGGCTGGGAACGGCCGAAACTGGCCGCACCTGCCGCGTGTGCCGTGCATCACCTGCGCATCCGCAACAAGGACCACCTGATCGTGGTGGACACCCTTGGAAAGGTGCGTGTGCTGGACCGCCGGGGCAGCGACCGGGAACGCAGCAAGCTGGAGCTCGGAGGGTCGCCCCGGGTGCTGTCGATCGCGCCGGGCACGGACATCAGCCGCTCGGCGATCCATTGGGTGGACCGGGAGGGCCGGTTGTGGCGCGGGCAGCTTTCCGGCGAGCGCGACCAGCGGGCACCCGCCGGCCCGGGCAGCTACCTGCTCGGTCCCGTGGGAAGTGATGGCGAACGATCGGTAGCCCAGGTGGGCGGCGATAGTGTTTCCGTCCGTCAGGGTGAACGCGTCCTGTTCCAGCGGACAGTGCCCGGATGCCAAGCGGCCGGGGCATTGTTCCAGAGCGCGGGCGATGGGCCTATGCTCCTCAGTGTGCCCGTACCGGAGGCCCGGCAGCTGCACGTCTTCGACCTGGAGGGAGGCGTATTTCCCGGCACTCCGGTGGAGCAGGCGGGCCCGGGTCGTTTCGCTGACCTGGACCGGGATGGTCGCCACGAACTGATCACCCTGCTTCCCGACGGGACGCTGAAGTGCCTGCCCCTGCCCGGCAATACCTCGAATTAGTATAGCGCGGAAGTTCGGATGCTCCTAGATTTGCCACCGCACAGCACTTCCGGGGCAATGCCTTTTGCCTCGGTTCCATGAAACAATCCCTCCTTCGAACGGTCCTGCGCAGGGAGATGGTCGGCCTGGCCCGGGTCACCGTCATCGTGCTCGCCGTGTTCCTGTTCCTGCTGGAATTCGGATACAGCACCGATGCGGCGACCGGTCTCCTGTTGGACCAGTTGAGCTACGGCCTGGTGTTCGCGGCGGGCTTGGTGACCCTGGCCAGTGTGCTGCGGGCGAAGTTGCGTGAGGAGACGGTGCGCAACGCCGAGTTCCTCTGGTTGGTCCTCGCCGTGTTGCTGGTGCTGGCACGTCCACTGGGCTTCGAGGTCTGGGACCGCACCATGCACTGGCCGCATCTCCTGTTCCTGCTGGGCTTCATCTTCATCGAACTGTCACGGCTGGAACTGGGCCGCAACAGCACGCTGTTCAATCCGGCGCTGCTGTTCACGGTGAGCTTCGTGATGCTCATCGCCATCGGATCGGCGCTGTTCCTGCTGCCCAACGCCAGCACCCGTCCGATCACCCTCGTGGAGGCCGTGTTCACCAGCACCAGTGCCGTTTGCGTAACGGGATTGAGCGTCATCGATGTGGGCCGCGACCTCACCGCCATGGGCCAGTGGGTGTTGCTGCTGCTGATCCAGCTGGGTGGTCTGGGTGTGATGACCTTCACCAGCTTCTTCGCCTTCTTCTTCAAGGGCCGCACCAGCCTGGAGGAACAATTGCGCATCCGCGACATCGCCAACACCTCGTTGGTGAACGCGAAGGGCTTCATCGTGCAGGTCATCGCTTTCACGCTTGCTGTGGAATTCGTGGGCATGATCCTGATCTACTACGCCGTGCCCCAGGCGGTCTTCACCACCCAGAGCGACAGGCTCTTCTTTGCCCTGTTCCACAGCGTCTCCGCTTTCAATAACGCGGGTTTCTCCACGCAGACCCTGGGCATGTACGAGCTTCCGTTCCGCTTCAACTACTCCCTGATGTGGATCCTCGCCCTGCTGCTGATCTTCGGGGGCCTTGGCTTCGGCATCATCTTCAATTTCAGCCGCTATATGCAACTGTGGATCACAAGTCGGGTGCGCCGCCTCCTCACCGGTGCCCCCTGCGAACGTTATCCCCGGATCGTGAACATCAGCACCCGTCTGGTGCTGAAAGTGACGGCAATGCTCATCGTGGTGGGCACCGTGGCGATCATGGTGTTCGAGTGGAACGGCGCCCTGGCGGAACACCCCACGTGGTGGGGCCGGTTCACCACGGCCTTCATGACCGGGGTCACGCCGCGTACGGCAGGCTTCAACGTGGTGGATTACGGAACGCTCTCCGTGCCCACGCTGATGATCACCCTGCTCCTGATGTACATCGGTGCGTCACCAGGGTCCACCGGGGGCGGCATCAAGACCACCACCTTCGCGGTGGCCACGCTGAACATCTTCGCCACGGCACGCGGTCGCAGACGGGTGGAGTTCAGCGGCCGCGAGATCAGCAACCTGAGCATCCGCCGGGCCTTCGCGGCCATCGTGCTTTCGCTGGTGTTCCTGGGCCTTTCCATCACCACCATCGCCTCACTGGAAAAGGAGCTCGGCCTGCTTCCCATCGCCTTTGAGTGCTTCAGTGCGTTCAGCACGGTGGGGCTTTCGATGAACCTCACCGGACAATTGGGCGATCCCGCCCGCCTGGCCCTGGTGGTGGTCATGTTCGTGGGCCGTGTCAGCGCGCTTACCTTGCTCGTTGGCGTGCTGCGCCAGGTGCAGGTCACTCCGTACCGTTATCCCAAGGAGGACATCCTCATCAACTGATCACCCATGAAAGTCGCTGTCTTCGGCCTCGGCAATTTCGGCAAGCACCTCGCCATCAAGCTCACCCAGATGGGCCATGAGGTCATCGCCATCGACCACGACATGGAGAAGGTCGAGGCCATCAAACAGGAGGTGAGCTATGCCGTTTGCCTGGAGAGCAACGACCCGCAGGCGGTGAGCTCCCTGCCCTTGAACGAGGTGGACACCGCCGTGGTGGCCATCGGCGAGAACGAGGGGGCCAACATCATGACCACCGCGCTGCTGGTGAACCTGAAGGTGAAGCGCGTCATCAGCCGGGCCATCAACCCGCTGCACGAGATGGTGCTGAACTCCATGGGCGTGACGGACATCGTGCACCCCGAGGAGAAGGCCGCGGAGGGATTGGCACGCAAGCTGAACCTTCGGCGCCTGGTGGATCAGTTCGAGCTCCCCGGTGGCTTCATCATCGCGGAGATCGTGGTGCCGGACAAGTTCGTGGGCAAGCCTCTCAGCCAGATCGTGGAACTGACCAAACGCCAACTCGGTCTCGTGACCGTGCTGCGCAAGGAGAGCGAGAAGAGCTTCATGGGCCGCAAGACCATCAAGCTGGGTGCGCTGGGCGTGATGGACCCCGACTTCGTGCCCACCAAGGGCGATATCCTCGTGCTCTTCGGCACCAAGGATGAAGTGACCCGCTTCACCGGCGAGACCAGCTGAGGCTCGTCAGTCCGCCCGCCTCCGCATGCGCCCATCTTTGCGCCATGCCGGGAACACGGGAACTCTCCACGCCTGCCGATGTGCGTGCGCTGATCGAAGCGTTCTATGCCAGAGCACGCCCCGACCCGCTCATCGGGCATTTCTTCACTACCCTGGACTGGGACCACCACATCCCCCTGATCGCCTCGTTCTGGGAGATGGTGCTCTTCGGTGACCGGAAGTACCAGGGCGATCCGATGACGGCCCATGTGCACCTGCACCAGCGCATCCCCATGGAACCCGAGCACTTCGAACGCTGGCTGAGCCTCTTCGACCACACCGTGGACAGCTTGTTCACAGGCCCCAAGGCCGACGAGGCCAAGCAGCGGGCACGCACCATAGCGGGCGTCATGGCGCACCGCGTCACCGGTCGTTGAACGATCGCTTGGGCTTCCGCAACGCGATCTGCTGCCCCGCCTGCAGCCGGGCATTCTCGGGCAGGTCGTTGTACTGGGCCAGTCGGGAGAGCTTCACGCCATACTGCTGGCTCACACCCCAGAGGGACTCCCCTTCCTTCGTCGTGTGGGTGGCAACGGTCTTCGAGGCATTGCGCTTGGGCTGGATGTACACCCGTTGCCCTTCCGCCAGTGCGGCCTCCTTGTCCATGTCGTTCCAGCGCGCCAGCATACCGTGGGTCATCTCCAGTTCCTCGGCCAGTTTGCGGTAGGTATCGCCCTGCTTGGCCCGCACGAACTTGATGCGCCCCTCGAACTTCTCCACCGGTCGCGCTGCGCCGATGGTGATCACATCACCTCCCCCGCCGGAACGTCGTCCGGTACGCGTGGGCGCAGGCTTGGCCTCCGGCTTCGATGCGGGCTTGTACGTCACGTCCACCCCACGGTCCAGGTCGTTCAGCCGGTACCGCTCGATGAGGCTGATGAGCTTCTGCGGATAGGCCGGGTCGGTGGCATAGCCCGCCTTCTTCAGCCCCTTGGCCCAACCTTCGTAATCCGTGGGCTTCAGTTCGAACAGTGCGGCATAGCGCGGCTTCTGGAGGAACTTGGCGTGGTCCTCAAAGCTCTGGGCAGCGTCCTTGTACTTGCGGAAACAATCGTCCTTCTTGTCGTCGTCGTGGTAGCTCTTGCCCCCGGTCCAGTCGGGTGTGCACTTGATGCCGAAGTGGTTGTTGGCCTCCCGCGCCAGCTTGCTGTTGCCGTTGCCGCTCTCCAGCAGCCCCTGGGCCAGGGTGATGGAGGCCGGGATCCCGTGCTCCTTCATCTTGCGCACGGCCACCTGCTTCCACTGCTCGATGTACTGCTCGGCCGTCAGGCGCTCGCCATCGGGCTGTCCGGGCAGGTCCAGCGATGAACAGACCAGGAGGATGAACACCCCCACCAGCGAGCGCAGGACCTTGGGTGAATGCAACATTCCGGGGTTCTCCATGGGTTGAAGGGCGAAACTACCCCTGCCGACAGGGGGCCGAAGGGCCGTTAGGGCGCCCAGCGTGCACAAGTGATCGTGGAAACAACGTGCCAAGGTCTCCCCGGCGTACACCGGGCCCGGCATCTTTACAACCGTCCTAGCGAACCTTCCCCTGCGGACGTTGTTCTCACCATCAAGCAGCATTGCATAAGGAGATGGATAGCAACGAACAGCGAGAACGGTCGGAGCGCCTGCAGCGCTTGGGGCTGGAAGCTGAGGACTACTATTATTCGGCGGAGGGCTATCTGGTCTTCACCGAGCGCTACCACCTGAAACGGGGGTACTGCTGCCAGAGCGGTTGCCGCCACTGCCCCTTCGGCTTCAACGACAAGAAAGGCAAGGTGGGCTGAGGCATCTGTCGCATTTTGTTTTCTTCAAGGTTCCGAAAGCCATTCGGATCCTATCCGCCCTCCTGATCACGATCACATTGCTCTGCTTTGGGCAGCATTGGGCGCTGAACCACACGCCCTGCCGCGTGTTTAGCAGGGTGCCCGAAGCCCCGTAGTTTTGGAGCATCCCTACCCGCATGGCCACCTTGACGCAGTCCGACCTCGCTCTCTTCCAACAGACCATCCGCGAAGGCATCCCTGATGTCCTCCCGCCCGCCCGGCCGTTGGATCCGTCGGTAAGCCACGCCCCCAAGCGCAAGGACATCCTGAGCGCCGAGGAGAAGAAGCTGGCCCTGCGCAATGCCCTGCGTTACTTCCACCCGAAGCATCACGCCACGCTGGCGCCCGAGTTCGCCGATGAACTGAACACCCACGGCCGCATCTACATGTACCGGCTGCGTCCGGACTACCCGATGCATGCGCGGCCGATCGAACACTACCCCGCGCGTTGCAAGCAGGCGGCGGCCATCATGCTGATGGTCCAGAACAACCTGGACCCGGCCGTGGCGCAGCACCCGCATGAGCTCATCACCTACGGGGGCAACGGTGCAGTATTCCAGAACTGGGCGCAGTACCGCCTCACCCTGCAATACCTCTCGGAGATGACCGAGGAGCAGACCCTGGTGATGTACAGCGGCCACCCCATGGGCCTCTTCCCCAGCCATGCTGACGCCCCGCGCGTGGTGGTGACCAATGGGATGATGATCCCCAACTACAGCAAGCCCGATGACTGGGAGCGCTTCAACGCCCTCGGTGTGACGCAGTATGGCCAGATGACAGCGGGCAGTTACATGTACATCGGTCCGCAGGGCATCGTGCATGGCACTACCATCACCGTATTGAACGCCTGCCGGATGATCAAGGGATCGCCCGGCACGAGCGGCAAGCTCTTCGTCACTTCCGGTCTGGGTGGCATGAGCGGCGCCCAGCCCAAGGCAGGCAACATCGCCGGGGTGGTGACCATCTGCGCCGAAGTGAACGCCACTGCGGCCCACAAACGCCACAGCCAGGGTTGGGTGGACGAGGTGATCGGCGACGTGGATGCCTGCATCGACGCCGCCCTGGCCTGGCAGCGGAAGGGCGAGGCGCACAGCATCGCCTTCCTCGGCAACATCGTGGACCTATGGGAGCGCCTCGCCGCGCGGAACATCAACGTGGACCTGGGCAGCGACCAGACCAGTTTGCACAATCCCTGGGCCGGCGGTTACTACCCCGTGGGCCTGAGCTATGAGGAGAGCAACGCGCTGATGGTGCAGGACCCGGCAGCGTTCAAGCAGCGCGTGCAGGCCAGCCTGAAGCGCCAGGTGAAGGCCATCAACAGCCTCACCGCGCAGGGCATGTATTTCTTCGACTACGGCAATGCCTTCCTGTTGGAGAGCAAGCGCGCCGGTGCGGAGATCGGCGGGTCGGAGGGCGAGGAGTTCCGCTACCCGAGCTACGTGGAGGACATCATGGGTCCCCTATGCTTCGACCATGGATTCGGTCCCTTCCGCTGGGTGTGCGCGAGCGGCGACCCGAAGGACCTGGCCACCAGCGACCGCATCGCCGGTGATGTGTTGGAGGCCATGTTGCACGAAGCACCCGAGGCCATCCGCCAGCAGATCGCGGATAACCTGCACTGGATCCGCAACGCCCAGCAGAACAAGCTGGTCGTGGGCAGCCAGGCGCGCATCCTCTACGCCGACAGCGAGGGCCGCATCCGCATCGCCGAGGCCTTCAACGCGGCCATCAAGGCCGGGGTCATCAGCGCACCGATCGTGCTGGGCCGCGACCACCATGACGTGAGCGGCACGGACAGTCCGTACCGCGAGACCAGCAACATCCGCGACGGCAGCCGCTTCACCGCGGACATGGCGGTGCAGAACTTCGTGGGCGATGCCTTCCGCGGCGCCACCTGGATCAGTCTGCACAACGGTGGTGGCGTGGGCTGGGGCGAAGTGATCAACGGCGGCTTCGGCATGGTGCTGGACGGAAGCGCCGACAGTGACCGTCGCCTGAAGAGCATGCTGCACTGGGACGTGAACAACGGCATTGCGCGCCGCGCCTGGGCCCGCAACCCCAACGCGGTGTGGAGCATCGAGCAGGAGATGAAGCGCACGCCGCTGCTGAAAGTGACCCTGCCGAACGAAGCGGAGGATGCGGTGATCGACGGGGCGCTGGGGTAAGGGAAGAGGATTAATTTCGTGGGCCACCCAACCCGGCAAGGGGACGCTCCGTGTATGTGAGTGAACGCCCGATAACCGAACCTCACGACCATGAAACACGCATTCCGCTCCATGCTGTTCGCAGCCGCCACCCTCTTTGGGCTGGCCGCCTTCGCACAGCCCATACCTCCCTATCCCATCCTCATCACCGGCATGGTGCAGGGATGCATGCCCAACAGCCAGGTGACCATCGCGTCCATGCCCGGGACGCAACCTTCCTGGAGCTACACGCTCGACCTCGTGAACTGCGGTTTTGATACCGTGGCTTGGATGCAGAGCCCTGGTGGCGCCTTCACGTTCAATGTGGCTTGCAACGGCGCCATGCTCACCGCAGTGGGCCAGTACCAGGTGGACCCTTCCGGTTCAGATTCGATCATGGTGGTCCTGAATTGCGGTGGTGGCGGCACACCCGATTGCCTGGGAGTGCCCGGTGGCAGTGCGCTGCCCGGCACCGCATGCACCACGGCACTTGGCCTGGCCGGTGTCTGGAGCACGAACTGCACATGTGAACTGAATGCCGTGGTCGACTGCGAGGGCGTACCCAACGGTCCTGCGATGCCCGGCATGCCCTGTACCAACCCGGCCACCGGTGTCAGCGGCTTCTGGAGCCCTGATTGCATCTGTGTTTCCGACACCACCGGCGGCGCTTATGATTGCCTCGGCGTACTGAACGGGGACAACCTGCCCGGAACGCCCTGCTGGACGCCTGGCACCAACTTCATCGGCACCTGGGACGCCAACTGCAACTGCACCAGTGGTGGCGGCTTGCCCTGCCAGGCGGGTTTCTGGGTGATCCAGGCCTATGGCCAGGACAGCCTGCCCGTGCCCAACGAAGTGTGGGTGTGGAACCTGAGCACCGGCAATGGCGCGCTCACCTATCTCTGGAACTTCGGTGACGGTACCAGCAGCACTGACCCCTTCCCCACGCACACCTACAGCCAGAACGGCCCCTACCTGCTCTGCCTCACCATTGCGGATGCCAGCGGCTGCACCAGCACCTCCTGCGATACCATCTCGATCGGCGAGAACGGCACGCTGAACGGCATGGTGCTCGGTGGCCACCACTTGGCGAACACGGAGCGCACCGATGGCTTCACGCTGAACGTGCAGAACCCGCT
Organism: Chryseobacterium gleum; assembly: GCA_945872795.1. Classification (GTDB taxonomy): domain Bacteria; phylum Bacteroidota; class Bacteroidia; order Flavobacteriales_F; family PHOS-HE28; genus PHOS-HE28. The sequence goes on along the minus strand of CAMCAZ010000005.1, from coordinate 50,220 downwards.
GACCACCTCCATCACTGAGATGCAGGAGCTGACGAATGCCGCCATCTGGCCGAACCCCAGCAATGGCGACCTGAACCTGGCGCTGGTAGCCACGGCTGACGGCCTACTGCGCGTGAGCTTCTTCGATGTGAACGGTCGCGAAGTACGCCAGGAGAGCCGCACGATGAACGCCGGCCGCAGCCAAAACCGCTTCGACACCACCGACCTGCCGGCCGGCATCTACACCCTGCGCGCCACCGACAGCAAAGGACACAACATCAGCATCCGGTTCGTGAAAGCGGATTGATCCGCCGTCCGATCCTTCCAGTAGCGCCTCGCAGCAATGCGGGGCGCTACTGCGTTCGGGGATGGCCGGTGGATTAATTTTCGGTCGCACCCAACCCCGCGGCGGTCGGCTCCGTGTATGAGAGTGAACCGACACCTCCACCCCCACCGCTCCATCACAGCCGGCCCCTTCCCCCATGAACGACTTGGAGAACCTCGCCCCCCTGGCCCGTCCCGGCATCCTGAACGCAGTGATCGAGATCCCGGCCGGCAGTGCGGAGAAACGGCAGTACGACCCGGCAACGAACAGCTTCCCTATCGACCTGCGCAACGGGGTGCCCCGCATGATCCGCTTCCTGCCCTATCCCGCCAACTATGGCTTCATCCCGGGCACCAAAATGAACAAGGAGGAGGGTGGCGATGGCGACGCGGTGGATGTCTTCGTCCTCTGCGGCTCCTTACCCAGCGGCACCGTGCTGGAAGTGGAAGCGATCGGCATCATCGAGCTGCTCGATGCCGGTGAGCGCGACGACAAGCTGATCGCCCTACCCGTGGACCCGGCGCTCCGTACCGTGGATGCGGACGACCTCCTCGAACTGCCCGAAGCAGCGCGGGACATCCTCGTGACCTGGCTGCTGAACTATGACCCCGAGGACGGTGCGGAACTGATCGCCGTGAAGGGCAAGGCCGATGCGATGGCCACGGTGCAGCGTTGGCAGGTGAAGTGATCACCCGCGCAACTCCGCGCCCACCTCCTTCTCCAAAGCCTGGCGGATGCGGCCCATGGCCTTGTCCACCTGTTCATCGGTCAAGGTCTTCTCCACATCCTGGAGGATGAAACTGAGCGCATAACTCTTCTTTCCCGCAGGCAACTTGTCGCCTTCATAGACATCGAAGAGATCCACCTCGCGCAACAGTTTGCGTTCGGCGTTCAAGGCCAGCTTGCGCAACTGTTCGAAGCGTACGGCCTTGTCCAGCAGCAGGCTCAGATCGCGACGCACGCTGGGGAAGCGGGAGACCTCGTTGAAGCCGATCACCTGTGCACGGCACACGTCGAGCAGGGCCTGCTCATCCACTTCGGCGAAATACACGGACTGGGCCAGGTCCTGAACCTTCAGGTGGGTCCTGCTCACCTCGCCGATCAGGCCCAGCGTACGGCGGTTGACCTGTACGGCATGGGCGTTCTCGAGCAAGGCGTGTTCAATGGGCTCCCAAGTGGCCAGCGCGTTCACGCCCAAGCGTTCGAACAGCGCCTCCAGTTCCTCCTTCACGTCGGCCAGTTCGGCCTTGCGGTCCACACTGCGCCAACGCTCGCGCGCGTGCTTTCCCGTGATGGCGATGCCCAAGGTCTCGGTCTCCACGGTCCGGCCCTTCGCCTCCACGTAGGTGCGTCCCCGCTCGAAGAAGCGCAGATCGCGTTGCTGGCGGTTCACATTATAGGCCATGGCCTGCAGCATGCCGGTGAGCATCGTGGGGCGCAGCACATCCAGTTCGGCGCTCAGCGGATTGGCGAGGGTGACGAGCTGTGCAGCTTCGTGGGAACCGCTGCGCACCGTGCGCTCACCGTTGACGAGCGAAGGGGTCATCACCTCCCGGAACCCGCGGGCGGCAAGGTGCTGACCGCTCTGTTGGCGAAGGCTCTCCAAGGTGAGGGCATCCTGCAGCACGGGAGGGAGCAACAGGTGGGCGGGCAATGGCACATGATCGTAACCATGGATCCGCAGCACCTCCTCGATCACATCCGCCGGGCGACGCACGTCCACACGGTAGGCCGGCACCTGCAGGTGGATGCCCACAGCGTTGCGTTCGCGGATCCGGAAGTCGAGCAGTTCGAGGATACGCACCACCTGATCGGCAGGGATGTGCAACCCGGCGAGCCGCTCCAGGTCGGCGAACTTCAGGTGCACCTCGACCCGTTGCTTCGGCGAGTGATCGATGTCCGTGATGGCTGAACTGATGCGCGCGCCGGCGACCTCCTTCAGCAGCAATGCCGCGCGCTTCAACGCATACACGGTGATCTCCGGGTCCACACCACGTTCGAAACGGAAGGATGCATCGGTGTTCAGGCCATGGCGCCGGGCGGTCCGACGGATGGTGCTGGGATCGAAGCAGGCGCTCTCCAGGAACACCGTGGTGGTGGCCTCGCTGACACCGCTTGCCGCACCGCCGAACACGCCGGCGATGCACGCGGGATCCTTCGCATCGGCGATCACGAGGTCACCGGCATCCAGCTTCCTCTCCTTGCCATCCAAGGTCAAAAAGGGTTCCGCGGCCGAGGCCATGCGCACGACAATGCGTCCACCGGCCAGTTGATCGGCATCGAACGCATGTAACGGCTGCCCCAGCTCGTGCTGCACGTAGTTGGTCACGTCCACCACGTTGTTGATGGGCTTCAGGCCGATGGACCCGAGCCTGTCCTGCAGCCACTTAGGCGATGGCCCCACCTGCACCTGCGTCAATGTCAGCCCGGCATATCGAGGGCAGGCCTTCGCATCCTGCACGGAGACGACGATGCTGCGTGCCTCATCATCCTGTGCGAACGCGGAGACATCGGGCAATTTCAATTCCAATGAACGCCCCTCGCGATGGTTGACCGCAGCGATCAGGTCGCGCGCCACCCCCACATGCCCCATGGCATCGGTCCGATTGGGCGTGAGGCCGATCTCCAGCACATGGTCGCTCACCAGGCCCAGCTGTTGCGCAGCGGGGGTGCCCACCACGGCGCTCGGGTCCAGGACCAGGATGCCATCGTGGTCGTGGCCCAGCCCCAGTTCATCCTCGGCGCAGATCATGCCCTGGCTCTCCTGTCCGCGGATCTTGCTCTTCTTGATGATGATGCAGGTGCCGTCCGTCATGCACAGATTGGCACCGACGGTGGCCACCAGCACCTTTTGTCCGGCCGCCACGTTCGGTGCGCCGCACACGATCTGCACGGGTTCGCCCTGCCCGAGGTCGACCAGGGTCACGCTCAGTCGGTCGGCATCGGGGTGTTTGCGGCACTGAAGCACATGGCCCACCACCACTCCGGCAAGCATGCCCTTGATGGGCTCATGGAGCTCCACGCTTTCTGTCTCGAGGCCGGTGCTGGTGAGGATCGCTCCCGCCTGCTGCGGGGTCAGGTCCGTATCGATGTACTGCTTGAGCCAGTTCCAGGAGATGCGCATGATATCCGCCGAAGCCTCGGCGCAGGTGGATGGGGCGTAATAACGGTCGGCGAAGTTACCCAATGGCCCGGGGCCGATGGGTGCTGGTGCAGGACCGCCGCCGGTCGCCCTAATTTTGAGGTTCGACCATGGAGTACATCGCCCTGTCCATCCCGCTGTTCTTCCTGCTCATGGGCATCGAGCTGGCGTGGAGCGCCTGGAGCGGCCGCAAGGTCTACCGCTTCAACGATTTCGTGGCGAACATGGGCTGCGGCATCGGGTCGCAGGTGGTGGGCGCCTTCACCAAAACGCTGGTCTTCGCGGTCTACCTCTGGGTCTACGATCATTGGCGGCTCACCACGCTGGAGAACTCGGTGCTCACCTGGATCGCCACCTTCCTGCTCATCGACCTGCTGTACTACTGGTTCCACCGGCTGAGCCACGAGATCAACTTCCTGTGGGCGGCGCACATCGTGCACCACCAGAGCGAGGAGTACAACCTGAGCGTGGCCCTGCGCCAGAGCTGGTGGCAGGGGCTCTTCAGCTTCTGGTTCTACATCCCGGTGGCCCTGCTGGGTGTGCACCCCCTGACCATCCTCACCGTGGGCGCCTTCGTCACGCTCTACCAGTTCTGGATCCATACCAAGGCCTTGGGCAAGTTGGGGCCGGTGGAATGGCTCTTCAACACGCCGAGCCACCACCGTGTGCACCACGGCAGCGACCCGAAGTACATCGACCGCAACCATGCGGGAACGCTGATCATCTGGGACAAGCTCTTCGGCACCTACCAGGAGGAGGAGGAGGAACCGACCTACGGGATCACCGGCACACTGGGCACCTGGGACCCCGTGAAGGCCAACTTCCATTACTGGGGTGATCTGATCGCACTCGCCGGTCGGTGCTCGAACTGGAAGGACAAGGTGCTCGTCTTCCTGAAGCCACCGGGGTGGAGGCCGCGCGAACTGGGCGGTTTCCAGGGCGCCACGGCGAAGGACCGCAGCACCTACCGGAAATTCGACACTGAGGTATCCGGCAGCATCTCGGGCTATGTGGTGGCCCAGTTCATAATGTTGCTCGCGGTGGTCACCTTCTTCCTGTTCCGACAGAACGACCTGGGCACGGTGCGCATGTGGGCCACCGCAGGCCTGATCGTGGTCTGGGTGATGACCATGGGGCTACTGCTGGAAGGACGTCGGGGGGGCTTGATGGTGGAAGTGCTGCGCGTGGTCCTGTTCGCGCTGCTCCTGTTCCGAAGCACGGACCTGCTCCCTGCCACCGTCCTGCTCCCGGTCACCGCCGTGCTCACCCTGGCATCGCTCCTGGCGCTGGCCCTGCTCTTCCGCCAGCTGCCCCGGCCGGTGCTGCATTGACCCGGGCTCCCTGGTTCTGGCCGTGAACATGCCCGACCCGGACGTCGGTCCGCACAGCATGAGGGGTGAAGCCGCTTAACTTGGCCGCTGCCAACACCCCTATCGCCTCCACGACCATAATGGATATCCGGAAGCACACCGTACTGAACCTGAGCGTCTACGGGATCTTGCTGATGCTGAACATCATCGGCGAGGTGCAAGGGACACGCATGCTGGTGTACGCCACCAAGCCCCTGCTGATGCTGGTGTTGGGCAGTTGGTTCTTCTTCAACAGCCGCCGTGTGGGCGATCGTTTCACCCTGCTGATCCAGGCCGGTCTCCTGTTCAGTCTCTTCGGGGATGTCGCCCTGATGTTCCAGCACGTGGACGAATTCAACTTCCTCATCGGTCTGGGCGCCTTCATGGTGGCCCAGCTGTGCTACGCGCTGGCCTTTGCACAGAACATCTCCGAGACCCCGGGCGGGCAGGGATTGCTGGTGGGCTCGCTGTTGGCCGCCGCGGTGGTCGGCTACGGGATCATCTTCGCGAGCGACCTGCTGCCGCGCATGGAGGAGACCTTGGTACTGCCGGTGACGATCTATGCCATCGCCATCTGTGCCATGGGTGTGCTGGCCGCCTTGCGCTTCGGACGCACATACACGCAGAGCTTCGTCCTGGTCTTCGCCGGTGCACTGTTGTTCATTGTTTCGGACAGTCTGTTGGCCACGAACCGCTTCGCCCGCCCCTTGTACCACGCATCGTGGTCGGTGATGCTCACCTACGGGCTGGGGCAGGCGCTGATCACGGCCGGTGCGCTATGGCATGTCCTGAACCCCGAGGAGATCCGCCGCAAGGCAGCGCTCTCCACCTGAGCCGGCCCTTCAGCTGATCCGCCCCCACAGGGGTTTGTCCTTCATCCGTTCCTGGAAGGCACGCGCAATGGGCTGGTGGCGTGGTTCGGCCAGCCCGGGGTCCATGTCCAGGATCCGCATGGCCACCTGGCGGGCCTGCTGCAACAGGGCGCCATCCTGCACCAGGTCGGCGATGTGCATCTCGGGCAGTCCGCTCTGCTGCGTACCCATCAGGTCGCCCGGCCCGCGCAGCCGCAGGTCCGTCTCCGCGATCTCGAAACCGTCGTTGGTGCGCACCATGGTCTCGATGCGTGACCGGGCATCGTTGCCCAGCTTGTCGCCGGTCATCAGGATGCAGAAGCTCTGCTCGGCGCCCCGCCCCACCCGACCGCGCAACTGATGCAACTGCGACAGGCCGAAGCGCTCCGCGTTCTCGATCACCATCACACTGGCGTTGGGCACGTCCACGCCCACCTCGATCACCGTGGTGGCCACCAGGACGTTGGTCTCACCCTTCTTGAACCGCGCCATCTCGTAGTCCTTCGTGGCCTGGTCCATGCGGCCGTGCACGATGCTCACGGCATACTTCGGCAGCGGAAATCGGCGGGAGATGCTCTCGAAGCCATCGGTGAGGTCCTTCAGTTCCAATCCGCGCATCTTCTCCGGATCGCCTTCCTCAATGAGCGGATAGACCACGTAGACCTGGCGCCCCTTGGTGATCTCCTCCTCCATGAAGGCGAACACGGCGTTACGTGAATGATCGAAACGATGCACGGTGCGGATCGGCTTGCGGCCCGGCGGAAGCTCATCGATGACGCTGGTGTCCAGGTCTCCGTAGAGCGTCATGGCCAAGGTGCGGGGGATGGGCGTGGCGGTCATCACCAGCACATGCGGAGGCACCTCGGCCTTGCCCCACAGGCGCGCGCGCTGCGCCACGCCGAAGCGGTGCTGCTCATCGATCACCACCAGTCCCAAGCGCTGGAACTGCACGCGGTCCTCCAGCAGCGCGTGGGTACCCACGATGATGTGCACCTCGCCGGCCTTCAGCGCGGAGAGGATGCTCCTGCGCTCCGCTATCCGCGAATTGCCGGTGAGCAGCCGCACCACCACCGGCATGCCTTCCACCATGCGGCTGATGGAATGGAAGTGCTGTTGCGCAAGGATCTCCGTGGGGGCCATCAGCGCGGCCTGGAACCCATTGTCCAGTGCGATCAGCATGCTGAGCAACGAGACAACTGTCTTTCCACTGCCCACATCGCCCTGCACCAGGCGGTTCATCTGCCGCCCCGTGCCCATGTCCTTGCGGATCTCCTTCACCACCCGCTTCTGTGCGCCGGTGAGGTCGAAGGGCAGGTGTGTATGGTAGAAGGTGTTGAAAAGCTCGCCCACTTGGGTGAACACGTTGCCCCGCAGGCTCTGCTGAAGCAGCAACTTCTGTTTGAGCAGCTGCATCTGGATGAAGAAGAGCTCCTCGAACTTCAGGCGCCGGGTGGCCAGTTCCAGTCGTTCCTGGTCCTGTGGAGCATGCATCTGGCGGATCGCCTCCTCCCGGGAGATGCCGCCGAGAAGGTCCACCAGTTCGCGGCTCAGGTTCTCCGGAAGGGCACCGGCCACGGTGAGCAACAGGGTCTTCTGCAGCTTCCAGATCGAACGGCTCGTGAGCCCTTTGGCGATGAGCTTCTCGGTGGTGCTGTATACGGGTTGCAGGGCGGCCTCCAGGCCTTCGTCCCAGGTGGCGGCGAGCTCCAGCTCGGGATGTGCCAGGTTGAAACGCCCCTTGAAGACCGAGGGCTTGCCGAACACCACGTATTCATGGCCGGGCTTCAGGGATCCCTGCAGCCACCGGATTCCCTTGAACCACACCAGGTCGACGCTGCCCGAGGGGTCGGAGAGGGTGGCCGTGAGCCGTCGTCCCTGCTTTTCCCCCACCGTGCGCACGGGACCCAGCACTCCGCGCAGCTGGACTTGTTGAAGGTCCTCGGTCAGTTCTGCGATCCGATGGAACACACTACGGTCCACATAACGGAAGGGATAATGCTGGAGGAGATCACCGAAGGTGTGGATGTTCAGGTCCTTGCGCAGGAACTCAGCCCGCAAGGGGCCGACGCCCTTGAGGAATTCGATCGGAGTGGAAAGCACCTGCTGCACGGTGCCAAATTAGGGGTAGCACACGGCGCGGAGCAGTTCCACACCAAGGTCCTGAGCCAACATTCAAGGCTCACCAACGATCGAATCGAGCCTTGCGAAGCTGCGTTCGATGAGGCTGTCGGTATCCGTGTCAGGGCTGGTGAGCGCTTGTCGGACCAGGCGGGTGTTCGCTATGCGTTCGTGGGTGTAGGCCAGCAGCATGGTTCTACGCTCGGTTGCAGCCGGTGATAGGTCCAACGTGGTGGTACCCTCCAACAGCACCAAGGCGCTGTCCCAGGCCGGAGCGCTGCGTTCATCCAGCACCACCAGCTGCTGGACGCTCGTCGCCTGGTCCCCCAACTTGAACATTGCCAAACCTTCATCCTCCAATCGACTGAAGACCTGGATCCGTTCCTCGAACACATGGTCCTCGCCCGGAAGCGAGCCAACGGCCCAGACACCGACCGCGGCCAGGGCCACGGACGGCAGCAGCACGGAGCTCCAGCGCAAGGTCGCTGCCTCAGGTCGACGCAGTGAGGGATACATCGCGAAGCCCAGCACCACCCCGCTCACCAGCCCACCGATGTGCGCGGCATTGTCCACGCCGCCCTGCAGGCCATAGACCAGGTTGTACACCACGAAGATGCCGATGCTGGAGAGCAATTGCTGGCGCACCTCCTTGTGCAACAGGTCGGTGGTGAGCAAGGCCAGGAAGACGCCGTACAGCCCGAAGATGGCCCCGGAAGCACCCGCGCTCACCGTATTGTCATGCCACCACAAGCTGGCCACACTGGCCAGGACACCGGTGATCACATACAGCGCAAGTACCCGGAAGCGGCCCAAAAGGGGTTCCAGGTGGATGCCCACCATCAGTAGGGCGTACATGTTGAAGAGCAGGTGGACGATGCCGATGTGTACGAAGCAGCAGCTCAGCAGGCGCCACCATTCCCCGGCCATGGTCGCACCACGCCAGTTGCCGCCCCAGGCCAGCAGGTCCTCACTGCCGGGTTCCATGAAATGCACGCCCGAGGCCACCATCAGCAGGTATACCAGCACGCTGATATCGATGAGCAGCGGCGTGGCGAAAAGATTCCTGCCGGGGATGAAGGCCATACCGATGTCCTTCCAGCTGAACTCGTGGGCCTTCGCCGTGCTGGCATCCTGGGCCATCACGCCGCTCTCCTCCAGTTCCTTCAGTTCAGCGGCCATCACTTCCGGGCTCACGCTCACCCGGGCCAGGGCAAAAGCCTCCATGAGCCGGTCCAGATTGCGCTGGTGTCGTTTGCGTCCTGAGATGATGCTCCATTGTTGGAACTTGCTCAGGGCTGTGAAGCCGTCGGTGTCAAGGTCGATCACCACCTCTTCACCCCACGAGAACGCGGACCTTGGCGTGACCGCCACCACGCGCATGGGGTGCAGGTGTTCCACGCCCCACTTCAGTTCGCGAAAGGCCTGGAAGAGCAGGACGATCACCTCGGACCGCGAAAGTCCATCGGTGGAGCAGCGGATGGTGGGGCGTTGGGCGGCCATGGCGATGAAGATAAAAAGCGTTCAGGAACACCGGGGGCCACCATACAGAGCCGTGCCACCGTGGAACAGCTGGGTAAATAACTTATATCACTTGGTATAATACCACATGGTATAATACCTTTGGGTCCATGATCCAGGAAGCGCCCGTCTCCCCCTTCGACTTCGGCAGCACGGTGAACCAGGTGAAGTTCACCAACAGAAGTGCGGACCTTGCCCGGCTGAAGGCCAACATGGCGGCGGGCATCAACACCATCCTCATCAGCCCCCGGCGTTGGGGCAAAAGCTCGTTGGTGGAACAGGCGGCCCTGGAACTGCGAGCCGAACGCAAGAACGCCCGCGTGGCCATCCTGGACATGTTCGCCTGCCACACCTTCGAGGAATTCCTGGAGAACCTGAGCCGCGAGGTGATCACGGCCAGCAGCGGCAAATGGCAGGAACGGATGAACAATGCCAGGTCCTTCTTCAAGGCGGTGGCACCGCGCATCTCCATCGGCAGCGAGCTGGAAGGCCAGGTGTCACTGGGTTTCGACTGGCAGGAGGCACGGAAGCATGTGGGCGAGATCCTGGACCTTCCCGAACGCATCGCTGAGGCGAAGAAGTTGCGCATGGTGGTGTGCATCGACGAGTTCCAGAACCTGGACAATTGGGAGGAGGACCTGCGCATGCAGAAGCTCATGCGCGCCCACTGGCAACGCCACAAGCACGTGACCTACGTCCTGTACGGCAGCAAGCGCCACATGATGGCCACGCTCTTCGACGACAGTGCCAGCCCCTTCTACCGCTTTGGCGACATCATCTGGCTGCAACGCATCGCTCTGGAGCACTGGACACCCTTCATCGTGGAACGCTTCAAGAGCACGGGCAAGAGCATTGCGCCCGAACTGGCCACCGCACTGGCGCTCACCATGGGCTGCCACAGCTGGTACGTGCAGCAACTGGCCCACTTCACATGGACGCTTACCAAGAAGAAGGCAGGACCAGAAGCCTTGGAAGCGGCTTTGCAACTGGTGATGGACGCCAACACACCGCTCTACCAGCTCACCTGCGAAACGCTGAGCAACACCGCCATCAACGTGCTCAAGGCCGTCGCCAGCGGGGAGAGCCAGCTGACCTCGGCCGAAGTGATGCGCACCTACCGCATCGGCACCCCACGTAACGTGACGAAGACGCGTGATGCCCTCGAAGGCAAGGACATCATCGAACGCACACAAGAGGGTTACTCCTTCCTTGACCCCGGTTTCGAACTGTGGTTCAAGCGGGAGTTCTTGGGAAAGAGAGTAACGGTGGCAGAAGGATAGCTCAGATAGCTCCCGCCCCCAGCAGCAACGCCGGCTCCTCCAACATCTGCTTGAAGGTGTTCAGGAAGGCTGCTCCGGTGGCGCCGTCCACCACGCGGTGGTCGCAGCTCAGCGTCACCTTCATGGTGTGGCCTGGCACGACGGCGCCGTTCCGCACCACGGGCTTCTCCATGATGCCCCCCACGGCCATGATGCAGGCATCGGGCGGGTTGATGATGGCGGTGAACTCCTCGATGCCGAACATGCCCAGATTGGATATGGTGAAGGTGTTGCCTTCCCAGTCCGCCGGTTGCAGTTTCTTCTCCTTGGCCTTCTTGGCGAAGTCGCGCACCTCCGCCCCGATGGTGCGCAGGGGCTTCCCATCGGCGAAGCGCACCACGGGCACCAACAGGCCTTCCTCCACAGCCACCGCTACGCCGATGTGCACGTGCTGGTTGAAGCGGATGCGGTCACCGAGCCATGAGCTGTTCACCTTGGGGTGCTGCTTCAGGGCCACGGCCACCGCCTTGATCACAAGGTCGTTGTAGGAGACCTTCTCCGGAGCGATGCTGGTGTTGATGGCCTCGCGCACCTGCATGGCGCGCTCCATGTCGATCTCCAGGGTCAAATAGAAGTGCGGCGCCGTGAACTTGCTCTCCGCGAGGCGGCGCGCGATGGTCTTCCGCATCTGGCTCACGGGCACTTCCTCGAAGGCTTCCACCTGCGGCACGGTGAACATGCCGGCACCACCGGTGAAGTTCTCGATGTCGGCCTTGGTCACACGCCCTTCGGGACCGGAGCCCGGCACCCGTGAAATATCGATGCCTTTCTCCTCGGCCAATTGTTTCGCGAGCGGGCTGGCTTTCACCCGACCGTTAGCTGGTGTTTGCAATTGTGCGACCGGACGAGCAGCAGGTGCTACGGCCTTCGGCGCACTAGCAGGTGCGGCCGCTTTCACCGGGGCTTCTTCCTCCTTCACGCCCTTCTCCTCCTTCTCTTCCTTCACCGCTTTCACCTCCGTCTCCTTGGGTGCACCAGCGGCGGCATCGGCGAGCAACTTGGTGATGTCCTCCCCTTCCTTGCCCAGCACGGCAAGCACGCTGTCCACCGCGGCCGTCTTGCCTTTTTGCACACCGATGTGCAACAGCACACCATCGGTGAAGCTTTCGAATTCCATGGTGGCCTTGTCGGTCTCGATCTCGGCAAGCACTTCGCCGCTCTTGACCTTGTCCCCCACCTTCTTGTGCCAGGCGGCCACCACCCCTTCGGTCATGGTGTCGCTCAACTTGGGCATGCGTACGATCTCGGCCATGTCTATAACGCCGTAGCCCGGCGCAGGTGTTGCTCAGTCCTTCTCGAATGGATAATCCCGCTCGAAATACACATCGTTGTAAAGCTCCTCAGCGGTGGCCATCGGGCTGTCCTCCGCGAACTTCACCGCTTCCTCCACCTCTTTCTTCACGGCCGCATCGATCGCCTCGAGCTCGGCCTCGGTGGCCCATTTGCTGGAGAGCAGCACATCGCGCACGCCCTCGATGGGGTCCTGTTTCTTGTACTCCTCCACTTCCTCCTTGGTGCGGTACTTCTGGGGGTCGCTCATGCTGTGCCCCTTGTAGCGATAGGTCTTGATGTCCAGCAGGTAGGGTCCGTTGCCGGCGCGCACATGATCGCAGGCCATGGCGATGGCCTCGTGCACATCCTCGCAGCGCATGCCGTTCACCCCCAGTCCGGGCATGTCGTAGCTCTCGCCGATGGTGCTCAGGTCATGCACGTTGCTGGTGCGTTCCACACTGGTGCCCATCGCATAGTTGTTGTTCTCGATGATGAAGATCACCGGCAACTTCCACGTCATGGCCATGTTGAAGGTCTCATGCAGCATGCCCTGGCGGATCGCACCATCACCCATCATGCACAGGGTCACATGGTCCTCACCGCGGTACTTGTCGGCGAAGGCGATACCGGCGCCCAGGCCGATCTGCCCGCCCACGATGCCGTGCCCACCGAAGAGGTTGCGCTGCTTGTCGAAGTAGTGCATGCTGCCTCCCTTGCCCTTGCTCGTTCCGGTCAGTTTGCCGTAGAGCTCGGCCATCACGTTCTTCGGCGAAACGCCCAGCACCAGCGGATGGCAGTGATCGCGATAGCCGGTGATGATGCGGTCGGACGGGCGGATGGCGGTGATCATGCCCGCAAGGATGGCCTCCTGTCCGATGTAGAGGTGGCAGAAACCGCCGAACTTCTGCATGGTGTAGAGCTGCCCGCACTTCTCCTCGAAACGACGCATCAGCACCATCTCCTTGAACCAGCGCATGTACGTGGCACTGTCAAAGCCCCCTTGGGTCGGGGACGCCGCGCTTTTGGTCGGCTTCTTACTGGAAGCGGTCTTTGTGCTCATACAGGACGCATTCGTGAGGGGGCAAATATAGCCCCGGGCAGTTGCGCAGGGGGCCCTTCAGGGTTGAAGGAAACTGGCATCAAAGGACAGGGGCAGCAAGGCCGCAGCGCTGGCGAGCTCGTGGACGGCATTCCCGGAGGTCGCCATCAACAGCCGAATGGGCGCGCCCTGCCGGTGCTCCTGCTCCAGCAAGGCCTGGCGGCATATGCCACAGGGCGATACCGGGCGTTCACCGGTGACCGAAGGGACCATGATGGCCATTTCGGTGACCACTCCCTGTGGCCAGCGGGACATCGCCGCATGGATCGCGGTCCGTTCGGCGCAGATGCCTGCGGGAAAGGAGGCGTTCTCCTGGTTATTGCCCGTGACCACCGTGCCATCGGCCATGCGGAGGGCGGCGCCCACATGGAACTTCGAGTACGGGGCATAGGCCCGGTCCGCCGCGGCGGCCGCTTCTTGGAGCAGCAAGCGGTCGGCGGATGAAAGGCCCGAGGCCCCATCATGGGAGACAAATTCCAGTGTGATCGTGCGGACCGTGGCCATGGGGTTCTTCGGAAAGGGGGCTGAATTTACGCACCCGGCGATCGGACCGGACGAGGCATCCACGGTCCAACCCTGCCGATACTTAGCTTTCGCCTCCTTGCCCCGCCCCACCACCGTGGATCCCATCGCTCTGCAGATAGCCCATTTCACGCCCATCTCCCTGGCCGAGATGGACAGCGTCAAGCTGCAGAACCGGGTGGACACCAAGTATGTGTTCGCCGGCAAGGACCTGCCCGCACTGCTGGGTGAGATGCAGGAGCACTACCGCCTGCTGCACGTGGACGGACAGCCCGGGACGGCGTACCGTAGCCTCTATTTCGACACGGCGGACCACCGCCATTTCCAGGACCATCACAACAAGCGCACCTTCCGCAACAAGGTCCGTTTCCGGGAGTACATCGGCAGTGGCCTCACCTTTCTGGAGGTGAAGCGCAAGACCGGTGGTGGCCGCACGGACAAGGCCCGCGTGAAGGTGGGTGGCATACCGGAGCAGTTGAGCCCCGAACAGCAACGGTACATCGCGGAGGCCACCGGCAGGGATGAGGACCTCGTGCCCACCCTCTGGAACTACTTCACCCGCTACACCTTCGTGAACAAGGCGCGTCCCGAGCGGCTCACCATGGACATCGGACTGCGGTTCGCCGACCCTGCGAAGGGAAGTGAGCTGGGGGACATCGTGGTGGCAGAGCTGAAGCAGGAACGTTCGGACCGCAGCTCGCCCTTTGTTCGCCTGATGCGTGCCCGGGGGATCCGTGAGGCGGGCATGAGCAAATACTGCGTGGGCATGATCATGCTCGATCGCCCGGTGAAACACAATGCGTTCAAGGAAGTGCTGCTCCGCCTGCACCGCTTGCGGCAGCGGGCCCTTCCCTTACCTATGGAACTGAAACGATGAAGGTCTTTGGAATGCCCGTCTTCCACGCAGACATGTGGGAGCTCCTGTTCAAGTTCGGATTGAACGCCCTGGTGCTGTTCGTCCTCATCCGGCTCATCTACTACCCGATCCACCGGAAGAAGGACTACCTGTTCACCTACTTCCTGTTCAACACGCTCATCTTCTTCCTCTGCGTGCTGCTGAACAGCGTGAAGCTCAGCATCGGTTTCGCCTTCGGCCTCTTCGCCATCTTCGGCGTGCTGCGCTACCGCACGGAACAGATCAGCATCAAGGATATGACCTATCTGTTCGCGGTGATCACCATTGCGGTGATCAATTCGTTGGCGAGCAAGAAGGTCAGCATCGCCGAACTGGTCTTCACGGACGGGATGATCCTGGTGATGACCTATGCACTGGAGCACATGTGGCTCACCCGTCACGAGGCCATGAAGCAGATCCTGTACGAGCGCATCGAGCTCATCAAACCGGGAAACCGGGTGCAGCTGTATGCGGACCTGCATGAGCGGCTGGGTGTCACGGTGAGCCGTGTGGAGATCGGCAAGATCGACCTGCTGAAGGACACGGCGCAGTTGCGGGTGTTCTATTTCGAGGATGAGCAGGGCCACGGCACCTTCGCGGAGGTGGCCGATGATGGCGATGATTAGAAGGGCTCAGCCCTTGCGCTGGACCAGGGCCACCGCATAGGCGCACACACCTTCCTCCCGACCCACGTAGCCCATGCGCTCGTTGGTGGTGGCCTTGATGCTCACGGCATCCTCCCCCACGCGCAACAGCTCGGCCATGATCTGCTGCATGGCGGGAACATGGGGCATGATCTTCGGCCGCTCCAGGACCAGGGAGGCATCCACATTGCCCACGGTCCAGCCGCGTTCGTCGAGCAGCTCGACCACCGCCTTCAGCAGGACCTTGCTGTCAGCACCTTTCCAGCGCTGATCAGTATCGGGGAAATGTTTGCCGATGTCGCCCAAGGCAACAGCCCCGAGCAGGGCGTCACACACGGCGTGCAGCAGCACATCGGCGTCCGAATGACCGAGGGCACCCACCGAATGGGGGATCTGAACACCACCGAGCCAGAGCTCACGACCTTCCACGAGCTGATGCACGTCGAAGCCGAAACCGACACGGATCATCATCCTTCCGCAGGCGTCTTCTTGGCGCCCTTGCCATCAAAGCGGAAGCCCAATGTGAAGCGGAGCGTGTTCGCCAAGGGGCTGCGCTGGGTATTGGCGATCAGGTAGCTCAGGTCAAGCGAGAAGATGTTGTAGCGAAGACCTGCACCCAGGGTGAAGTACTTGCGGTTACCCTTGGTGTAATGCTCCCAGAAATAGCCGGCACGGAAAGCGAACTGCTTGGCGTACCAATACTCCAAGCCGCCACCCAGATTGATCTCGCGCATCTCCTCGCGGAGAATGCTGCCGGATTCCACGACTAAATTGCCATTGTCATCATAGCTCACATTTCCCGGAGCATCGCTGAAGGACCCGATCATACCGGAAGCTACACCCACGTTCGGGTCTCGGCCACTGGCCACCGCAGGCCGGTCGGTGACCGGATCGATCACCACCGCGCCGTTCTCATCCAGCAGATAGACCGGCGGCGTGGGAACCAGCAACTTGTTCACATCGAAGGCGAAGGTCAGGCTGTTGAACTCGTCCATGTCCAGCGTGAACGCAGGTCCAAGCCGCAGATTGATGGGGATGAAGTCCTGGGCGGAGGTCTCCGTGTAGGACATCTTCGCACCGACGTTCGAAATGTTCAGGCCCAAGGCAAAGGTCCCGTCCTTCTTGCCCCACTTCAGATCTTTCTTTTGGTAGTAGAAGGATACGTCGGCGGCAACGCTCTGCCCCGCCTTGGAGTTGGCCCCCTGCACACTGATCCCACCGGTGAGGTTGCTGTTGACGTATCGGATGGCGACCCCCCCCGAGAAGTTCTCACCGAACCGCTGCGCGAAAGCGAGGTCCACGGCGAACTCGGCCGGTTTGAAATCGCGGATGGTGGAACCGTTCTGGTCGGTGAACAGAATGCTGCCCAGGTTGAAGTAGCGCAGGGAACCACCGATGGAGCTGCGTTTGTTGCCCAAACGCTTGTACCCGGAGAGGTAGGCCAGGCTCATGTCGGGCACCAGGTTCCTGAGCCAGGGGCTGTAGCTCATACTGAACTCACCGTCCTGCTCGGCGAAGGCCAGTTTGGCGGGGTTCCAGTGGATGGAATTGGCATCCGGAGAGACCGCGACACCCGCATCACCCATGCCGCCCGCACGGGAGTCCACGGAGATCATCAGGAATGGCACGGCCGTCGTGATGGTGTTCAGCTGGTCGCCACATTGCTGTCCGGCCGATTGGAACTGCGGATCGCAAGGCTGGGCCATGACGACCAGGGGTGCAGCGATCGACAGAACGATCGCTGCGACAATAACGGGACGACGGATGGAACGCATCAGGGCAGGGGTCGGGAACAGGACGTCAAATATACGCCGGAACAGGGGTGCTTATTGTGCAGGGCTTAACGCAGGACCACCAGTTTCTCGAACTTCTCGGCACGCTCACCCTCCGGGGTCACCACGCTCAGGCGGTACACATAGACCCCGCGTCCGATGGTGTCCCCCACATCATCACGGCCGTCCCACTCGAGCGGTTCGCTGCGGAAACCCTCGCAGGCCAGCTGCCGGCTCAGGGTCTTGATCAAGCGTCCGCTGACCGTGAACACCTGCACCTGCACATTCAGGGTGGTACAGGGCCGGTTGTGCTCAAAGAAAAAGGATGTGCGGGTGGTGAACGGGTTGGGATAGTTCAGCACGTGGTCCAAGGCCAGCTCGGCCGAGGAGGCCACCACGAAGTCCGTGGTCGCGTCCGAGGAGTTGTTATGGGCATCCCAGGCCTTCAGGCGTAGGGAGTGCGGGCCCTCGGCGAGGTTGTCGAACCGATAGCGCACGGCTCCGCTCTTGTACGTATCCAGGTCCGCTTCATAAAGGTCGTTCAGCACCACGGCCTGTTCGGTGTTCTCATCCAGTACGGCAAGCAGGTCGTGACCGATGCTGCTGCCCACCGTGTTGACCCCGTTCTCGTCGAACAGCTTCGCGTACAACAGCGGTGTTTCGTTGGTCATACCGCCCCGCACGAAACGTTCATCGTTCATGAACAGTTCGATCTGGGGACCTTGGCTATCCTCCACGATATCCGTGGCCGTGGACCCGATCAAGGGCGAGTTAGTGTAGCCGCTGGCGTTCGTTGACCAACTTTCTGCATAACAGCTGACCCTGCCCGGCCCCACCTGGTAGTTGATGTCCTTGGGCACCACGAAGGTGAAATCGAACTGGCCGTTGGTAACGGTCGCCTTGCCGCGGTAGATGATGTTCTTCCGGATCTTGAAGTTGAAGGGGCCACCACCATCGTTGGCGAGCGTGCTTTGGTCCGATTCCTTGTCGTAGACCAGCGGAAGTACCCGACCATTGAAGTCGGCCATGGGCTGTCCAGTGCCATCATCCACGAAGCCCGAGATGCGCGCAGTGGAGAGGGCCTTCAGGGTATCCATGGGTACGCCCAGAGTATCGGTGATCGACGTGATGACGATCCGTTCGCGGGGAAGGGCAAGTCGCATGCTGGGATCGCCCAGCAACGAGAAGTTGCGGTGGTTGCGTTGACTGGGTTGTGCCGCCGTGATGGAGCGCTTGGTCTCGCGGTAGATATCCCCCAGCTGCCAGGGACGGCCCAGGGCATCCTCTTCAGTGAACACATGATCGTAAAAGCGACGGGCCAGATCGAAGTTCTGGTTGGAATAGGCCAGGCGCGTGGTGGTCATCAGACCAATACCACCTCCGGAAGGGTTCAGCAGCACGAGTTCACCGGCCGATGTCCGTCCGGGATCATCCCAGCGGGAGAACTCGCAGGTGGCGGTCATGAAGAGCGGCAGACGGTCCAGGTTGGACCAGTTGGTGATGGTCCCGTTGTCCAGGAAGCGCTCGTGGGCCCACCCCACCTCACCACCATGTCCTACATAGTTCACCACGAGGGACCCCTTCTGCACCTTGTCCCTCAGTTCCTCATTGGCCTGCAGGTAGCGCTCACCACCCGGCGTGGTCACCTGCTGGTAGGCATCCATGTAGATCTTGTCCACGTTGAGATGCGGATGCTCTGTCTCCACACGCATGGCCAACTGGTTGCTTTGTTCCATATGAATGACGCCCTCGAAGGAATCACCCTCCTGATCGTCGGAGGCGAACAGTACATGGTTCCGCCAATCAGCGATACCGCCGCCACCGATCGCCGAACAGTTGTCGTCCGAGGAGCTCAACAACTGCAATCGATCGTAGGCCAGGATCTTGGTCACCACCTCCTGTGCCTGCTGGGAGGAGGATACGGGAAGTCGCCCTACACCGATATCCACCAGGTCACCTGTGCTCTCGCCATCGGTCTCGTCCAGCAGTCCAAAATAATCATCGGAGGTGTAGGAGTTGGAGGGGGAGATGCCGTCGGCGGTCTGGTAGGATGGGATGAAGTTCTGATTGGTCGGTATCAGGGAGAGGTTATTGTATGAGCCATCGCCAAAGAGCAACAGGTGTCTAGGCATCAAAGCGTCATCCATGCCCGCCCGGTCGTATAGCATACGCATGTAGCGTTTGATGGCCGTCGCATCACGGGCACCACTGGAGAATTCGTTGAACACCTGCTGGGGGCTGACCATCAACACGGTCATGCCTTCGCTGGCGCGCCGTTCCGCCAAGCGGGAGGCCGCGGCCTGGAACATGGGAGGAACGACGATCACCAGGTCGGTGGGCGTAGCCGAGGCATGCAGATTCTGGTTCGGCACACGACCGATCACCGTAGGCGTGAGGTAATTCGCATCGCGGAAGGCGATGAACTCCCGAAGTTCATCCGTGCGCACACGGAAACGCTTCGTGGAGCCATCGGTCGTGAAGGGCACGCTGCGTGCCGCTGTGGGGTTGGTCACCTCCCAGATCCGGTAGACCGGTTGTGCCTGGTCCATGACCATCTCGGCCACCTGTCCGGCACCCACGGAAGCCAGGTCCCTGAACGCCACCTGGTCACCGGTCATGCGCAACTGGCGGCGGCAATTGAGCTCCAGATAGTTCAACCAGCCCACCGAAGTGATCGGGTCGAACTTGATGAAGGACAGTGTCACCGGCACATTATTGCCCGTGGGGCTGAAGGTGTACACACCCTGTGCAGCACTGGCCACGGGGGACGTATTGTTCTGCGAGATACCGGGCACCGTGAGCGAGGTGTTCAAGCTGCCGCTCGAGGTGATCGTGAAGCTGCTGGTATTGCCCAATCCGTAGGTCCGGCCTGCGACGTTCACCACCAGCGTCGCATCACTGCCGGGGTTCAGGAACGGGGTCTCGAAGTTGTAGTTATAGGTGGTGGTCAGATCGAAGGTCTCGCCCAACCAGTTCCTGCCCGACTTCAGGAGGTTCACCAGCTCACGGTTGATGAAATGCCGATCACTAAAGGAGGTGACGGTGAGGGTGGCATCATCCGAGCTCAGTTCGGCATCGGCAATGCGCGATGGCGGATCCACATCGATGCCGATGAAGTAGGATGCGGAGTCGGAATAGACATTGCGGGTGTGCACGAACCGGTCGTTCTGCACCTCCCATCGGTGCGCTCCGGTCCCGTAGAACAGCAGGTGGTCACCCGGGCCGAACACGCCATCGCCACCGTCCACCATCTGAATGGCATTGAGCAGAAGGTCCGTGGGCCGTTCCACATTGTTCACGAAGGGCAGCAGGCCGAAATGGTTGCCGTAGACGTTGATCCGGTCGGAGCTCAGCGAACTGATATCCGCCCCCATGTCGCGCAGGGTCTCGTAGGTGACCTTATAGACGCCATCCTTGGCGATGGTGAAGCGGAACCAATCGCCGGACGCCAGTTTGGAGTTCTCCGGGTAGGACCGTTGTCCCCCACCACGGGCCTCCGAGCGGCCCTCCACCAGTTCGATGCGGAAGGACAGCAATTTGTCCAACGACCCGGTGACCGGATCGCGCCGATAGGGATAGACGCTGACCAGACCCTGAGGCCGTTTGCGGTAGAAGGTCACACGGGCATGCACCTCAGGTTCAGGGCCTGCCTGCTCCACGGCGGGCCATGCTGCACGTTCCGCGGCGGTCAGTGGCACGTAAACCGCATCCCTCACATAGGCGGAGATGCCTGTGACGCCGGTGGGCATTTCGGTCTGTTCGTTGTAGTATGGCAGTCCTCCACGGTCCTCATCGAAGAAAGCACCATCGAACGCAAGCACTAAAGGAGAGGTCGTTGCACGGACCAGCCCTTCCACAGGCTGAACGTTCCGTCCCTCCGTGGCAACCTTGGCCGGGTTGGCGCTCTCCCCCCAGTTCAACAGGCGCTGAGCACGCTCTTGGGCCATGGACGGAAGCGTACTGAACAACAGCAGGATGGCGAGGGCTGGACGGGTGGCGGTCATGCGGCGATGAGCAGGTTATCAACAGATCGGTCGAAACTACTACCTTCGACCCTTGCGTTCACGGAACACCCGACCAACGGTCCAGGTTCACGAATATTGCCGTGGGGAAGGTGAACCGTATCGCGAAGGGTTGCGTATACTTGGCGCTGGCTCGAAAGCCTTGATCGATCTGAGAGCATGATGGAATGGACCATTAGGCGTGGGGCCCTAGGCCTGGCACTGGCTGTGTTCGCGACCTTGGGCGCTAACGCACAGGATCCGCAGTTCACACAATTCTATGCGAACCCGCTGTATCTGAACCCCGCGTTCGCCGGCACCGCACGCTGTCCGCGTGTGGTCCTGAACTACCGCAACCAGTGGCCTGCACTGACGGGCACCTTCGTCACCACCAGCGCCAGCTACGACCAGCATGTGGACGGCCTCATGGGTGGCTTGGGGTTGTTGGTGACCAACGACCAGGCAGGCAAAGGGACCTTGAACACCACCACGGTCAGCGGGATCTACTCCTACCAGCAGGCCATCTCCCGGAAATTCTCCCTCAAGGTGGGATTCCAAGCCACGTACTTCCAAAAGTCCTTGGACTGGACAAAGCTCACGTTCGGCGACCAGATCGACCCCCGCCGGGGCTTCGTGTACAACACTCAGGATGTGCCCCGCGGCGGCCAGGTGGGCAACGCCGACTTCAGCGCCGGTGTGCTGGGTTATAGTGATGTGTACTTCATCGGCTTCTCCGCCCATCACCTCACCGAACCCAATGAGTCGCTCATCGTGGGCACCAGCAAGCTGCCCATGAAACTGACCGCTCATGCCGGTGCCGCCATTCCCCTGGGCATGAACGGCAAGTACGGTGAGGCCCGCACCCGGATCTCGCCGAACATACTTTACCAGCAGCAGGCCGCGTTCCGACAGTTGAACCTCGGCCTGTACGTTGACCACGGACCGATCACCGCCGGTGTATGGTATCGCACGCGGGATGCCTTCATCGCCCTGATCGGCTTCCAGACGGACAAGTTCAAGTTCGGTTACAGCTACGATGTGACCACGTCCAAATTGACCACTGCCACTGCTGGCTCCCACGAGATCAGCATGCAACTGCAATTCAACTGCAAACCCAAGAAGAGGAGGTTCCGGGTCGTAGCCTGCCCCACCTTCTGAACCAGCAACCCACAAGACCATGAGCCTTGTAAGGAATATCGGCATACTCGTTTCTGGCACGGCACTGTTCACCAGTTGCCAGTTCGAGAAGAGCGGCGCAACCGGATGGAACTACAACGATTCCAAGAACGGTGGCTTTGAAAAGGCTGCGTTCGCGGACCAGGAAACGGGCCCCGGCCTGATCCTGGTGGAAGGCGGTCAGTTCACCATGGGCCGCGTGACGGATGACCTGCGCCATGATTGGGACAATGTGCCCCGCACGGTCACAGTATCCTCTTTCTATATGGATGAGGTGGAGGTGACCAACTTCTATTGGCTGGAATACCTCTACTGGCTGGACCGCGTCTTCGCGGCGGATTATCCTGAGATCTACAAGAAAGCCCTGCCCGACACCCTCGTGTGGCGCAGCAAACTGGCCTTCAACGAGCCCTTTGTGGAATACTACCTCCGTCACCCGGCCTACCGCGATTACCCCGTGGTCGGTGTGAACTGGCTGCAGGCCAATGACTATTGCGCATGGCGTACGGACCGGGTGAACGAGGTGATCCTGATCCGGGAAGGCCTGTTCGAGCACTACCCGAACCAGATCAACGAGGACCACTTCACCACCGACGCCTATCTCGCCGGCCAGTATGAGAGCGGCAAGAAGGTGGATGGCGTGACCGACTTCAACCCGAACAAGGACACGCGGAATATCAAGATGGAGGACGGTGTGCTGCTGCCCCGCTACCGTCTGCCGACGGAGGCCGAGTGGGAATACGCCGCCTATGGCCTCGTAGGCAATACCGTGGACGAGCGCGTGGTGGAGCGTCGCATCTATCCTTGGAACGGTCACTGGGTGCGTTACGACAGCCGCAAGAAAGGCGGTGCGTTCTACGGTGATTTCCGCGGCAACTTCATGCGCGGTCGTGGTGACTACATGGGTGTTGCCGGCACGCTGAACGACAATGCCGACGTGACCGCCCCCGTGTTCAGCTTCTGGCCCAATGACTACGGTCTGTACAATATGGCCGGCAACGTCAGCGAGTGGGTGATGGACGTTTATCGTCCCCTGAGCCCCGAGGACAAGGACGACTTCCGCCCCTTCCGCGGCAACGTGTTCAAGACCAAAGTGCTGAACAGCGATGGTGTGGTGGAGGACAAGCATGACCTGGTGATCTACGATGTGGACGGGATCAAGTACTACCTCACCCAGTTCCAGACCGCCATGCAGGGCCGTGCAACCGATGAGGAGGCGGGGCTCATTGACGAGCTGTTGACGACCATCGATCAGGCCATCGAGTTCAACAACACCCGCAAGCAGGACGCAGCGATGCAGCGGGTGCAGGACATGGTGGACAACATCAAGGGCAAGGACCTGGAGATCTGCCCCAAGCTGTTGGCCGGCATCAGCGACTACCAGGCCGACCAGCCCGGTGACGTGCGCGTCCGCAACGTGACCGTGGAGGAGAACATCGACCGTCGCAACTACCGTCAGTCGGACAACATCAGCTTCACCGATGGTGATGTGGAGAGCAGCATCTACTTCGAACAACCCGACTTCGAGGGCAACCCGATGTACGATTGGGGCAAGACCACCCTGGTGAACGACCGCAGTCGCGTGTACAAGGGTGCCTCTTGGGCCGACCGCATCTACTGGGCGAACCCCGGAACGCGCCGTCACCTGGATGAGCGCCAGAGCACGGCCACCATCGGCTTCCGTTGTGCCATGACCCGTGTGGGAAGTCCCAAGGGCCTGGGCGATGACAAGCGCCGCGAGAAGCTCGACAAGTAGTCGTTCGATCCCCCTTCTATCTTCGAGCCCCCGGCCTGTCCGGGGGCTCTTTCGTTATGATCACCATCGCAGCACTGCATCAGCGTTTCCTGGAATGCTCCGGGGCCTGCACGGACACTCGTTCAATCGCTCCACAGAGTCTCTTCTTCGCCCTGAAAGGCCCCCACTTCAACGCCAATGCCTTCGCCGCCGAGGCCCTGGCACAAGGCAGCCGCTATGCCGTGGTGGACGACCCGGCCGTGGCGCTGGACGAGCGCTTCCTGCTGGTCCCCGATGTGCTCACCGCGATGCAGGAGCTTGCCCGGTATCACCGTCGCACATTCTCCATCCCCGTGATCGGGATCACCGGCACGAACGGCAAGACGACGACGAAGGAACTGGTGCATGCCGTGCTCAGCGCCGACCGCCCCACACTGGCCACCACCGGCAACCTCAACAACCACATCGGGGTGCCGCTGACAGTGCTACGGCTGACCTCGGAGCACCGCATCGCCATCATCGAGATGGGCGCGAACAAGGTCGGTGACATAGCCGAACTGGTGGCCATCGCCGAGCCCACCCACGGGCTCATCACGAACGTGGGGCGCGCACACCTCGAAGGTTTTGGCAGCTATGAAGGCGTGATCAGGGCAAAGACGGAGATGTACAGCTTCCTGGGCGACCATGAGGGCCTTGTCTTCGTGAACGCGGACGATGCCCTGTTGATGGAAAAGAGCGCCGGCCTCGAACGCGTGACCTACGGGAACGACAAAACTGCTGATACGCGCGGGAATGCCGTCACCGGTGATACGCCCCACATGGAGCTGGTCTTCGATGACCGCGGTCGCGTGGGCCATTTTCACGTCTCCACCAAGCTCATCGGCGATTACAATGCACCGAACGCGTTGGCGGCCGTGGCCATCGGCAGGCACTTCGGCGTTCCCGACGACGTGATCGCCAGAGCCATCGGGGACTACACGCCCAGCAACAACCGCTCACAGTTCTCCGATACCGGCCGCAACCAGCTGGTGCTGGATGCCTACAACGCCAACCCCACCAGCATGGCCGCCGCGCTGCGCAACTTCGCGGCCATGACCACGGACCGGCCCAAACTGGCGATCCTAGGCGACATGTTGGAACTGGGTGCGGACAGCCGGACCGAGCATGATGCCATCGTTGCCTTGGTCAGGGAATTGAACATCGATGCCCGCTTCGTGGGGCCTGAATTCCAGCGCAGCACTTTGGAACGGTGCTATCCCAACACCGCAGCGCTGCTCGGTATCCTGAAGAACGAACCCCTCACCGGGCACTTGGTGCTGGTGAAGGGTTCGCGGGGGATCAGGTTGGAAACCCTATTGGAAGCGCTGTAGGTCGACCCCTTGGGTCGACGGTATGCCTCCGAGGAGCGTCAGTGCGAGCCTGAGCAATTATCCCTTCAGGACGGACCGGCTGATCACGATACGCTGAACCTCGCTGGTGCCCTCGTAGATCTGCGTGATCTTGGCGTCCCGCATCAGACGCTCCACGTGGTACTCCTTCACGTAGCCGTAACCGCCGTGCACCTGCACCGCTTCGGTGGTGGTGCGCATGGCCACTTCGCTGGCGAAGACCTTGGCCATGGCGCTGGCCTGGTCGTAGTTCAGGTGCTGGTCCTTCAGCCACGCGGCCTTCAGGCACAGCAGACGGGCCGCCTCGATCTCCGTGGCCATATCGGCCAGCTTGAAGGCGATGGCCTGGTGGTCGCTGATGGTCTTCCCGAAAGCCTTGCGCTCCTTGCTGTAGGCGAGGGCCAGTTCGTAGGCACCACTCGCGATACCCAATGCCTGCGCGGCGATACCGATGCGGCCACCGCTCAAGGTCTTCATGGCGAACGTGAATCCGAAACCGTCCTCACCGATGCGGTTGGCCTTGGGGACTTTCACGTCCTGGAACATCAGGGTGTGGGTGTCGCTGCCGCGGATACCCATCTTGTCCTCCTTGGCACCCACCACGAAGCCGGGCATTCCCTTCTCCACGATGAGGCAGTTGATGCCCTTGTGCCCCTTGGCGGCGTCGGTCTGGGCCATCACCAGGTAGGTGCTGGCACTGTTGCCGTTGGTGATCCAGTTCTTGGTACCGTTGAGCAGGTAGTGATCGCCCATGTCGATGGCGGTCGTGCGCTGGCTGGTGGCATCGCTGCCGGCCTCGGGCTCGCTGAGGCAGAAGGCGCCGATCTTCTCACCTTTGGCCAGGGGCACCAGGTACTTCTGCTTCTGCTCTTCATTGGCGAAGGACTCCAGACCCCAGCACACCAGGCTGTTGTTCACGCTCACCACCACACTGGCGCTGGCGTCCACCTTGCTCAGCTCCTCCATCACCAGCACGTAGCTGATGGTGTCCATGCCACCGCCGCCGTACTTGGGGTCCACCATCATGCCCAGGAAACCGAGCTCACCGAGCTGCTTGATCTCCTCGGCGGGGAAGCGCTGTTCGCGGTCGCGGTCGATCACGCCGGGCTTCAACACGTTCTGGGCGAAATCACGGGCGGCATCGCGCGCTGCGATCTGCTCCTCGGAGAGTTCGAAATTGAGGCCGGCAAGGGTGGTGGTTTCCTGCATGGGAATTCTGTTCAAGGGAGCGCAAAAGTAGGGGGTAACTTCGCGTCATGGAAGCGCCCGGAGCGGATCGGTACCAGGTCATCGGCGTGATGAGCGGAAGCTCCCTCGACGGGCTTGATCTGGCGTGGTGCGAACTGGTCCATGACGTGGGCGACTGGAGCTTCAGCATCCGGGAGGCCCGCACGGTTCCCTACGACCAGGCCTTTCAGGAGAGGCTGTTGCACGCCATGGAGGGCAGCGCGCTGGACCTGGCACGGCTGCATCGCGACCTCGGCGACCGCATCGGACAGGCCTGCCGGGACCTGTTGAACGGAAGGAGCGTGGACCTGATCGCATCCCACGGACATACCCTCTTCCATAAGCCGGAGGAAGGGCTGACCCTGCAGGTCGGCTGTGGCGCCCGCGTCGCGGCCCTCACAGGCACCACCACGGTCTGCGACTTCCGCACCATGGACGTGGCCCTCGGTGGCCAGGGTGCCCCACTGGTCCCCTTGGGCGAACGGCTTCTATTCCCCCAGCACAAGGGTTTCCTGAACATCGGCGGCATCTGCAATATCGCGCTGCACGGTGATAGCCACGTGACCGGTTACGATGTCTGCATCGGCAACCAGGCCTTGAATTTCCTGGCGAACGAGGCAGACCTACCCTACGATAAGGGTGGCGCAATGGCACGCACGGGCAGGATCATCCCGGAACTGCTGGATGCGCTGAACACCCTCCCCTTCCACCACCAACAGCCACCCCGATCGTTGGGGCGCGAGTGGTTCGAGGCGTGGCTGAAGCCGCTGATCGCGGGACAAGGAGATAGCCTGCCGGACCGGCTGGCCACCGTGGTGGAGCACATCGCACAGCAAGTGGCCACAGCACTGGCCCTTGCCGATGGACCGGTCCTGGTGACCGGTGGCGGGGCCCATAACACGTTCCTGCTGGAACGCCTCCGAAGCCTGACCACCATCCGCATCGAGGTCACTGATGTCCGGACCGTGGACTTCAAGGAGGCCCTGGTCTTCGCGTTGCTGGGCGTACTGCGGATGCGGGAAGAGGTCAATACGCTGGCCAGCGTGACCGGGGCTGGTCGGAACAGCGTTGGAGGTGCGGTATACTTCATCAATTAACAGCGGGCCGGTGTTAATCACCATGAACTCCTGGGGAGGTCAGCTGAACGCACCGGTTACCTTCGCCCCACCTGCAACCGGAACCTGTGATGCGTGATGCCCTGCGCCGCTTTGAAGAGCGTAACCCCGAGATCGTCTTTGAATGGAACGACGCCCCCACCGGCGCGAAGGGCTGGGTGGTGATCAACAGTCTGCGTGGTGGAGCGGCCGGCGGTGGAACACGCATGCGCAAGGGCCTTGACAAGCGAGAGGTGGAGAGCCTCGCCAAGACCATGGAGGTGAAGTTCAGCGTGTGCGGACCGGCGATCGGCGGTGCCAAGAGCGGAATCGACTTCGACCCCGCCGACCCGCGCAAGAACGAGGTCTTGGACCGCTGGTACAAGGCCGTGATGCCCCTGCTGAAGACCTACTACGGCACAGGCGGGGACATGAACGTGGACGAAGTACACGACGTCATCCCCATCACCGAACGCTACGGACTACGCCACCCCCAGGAAGGTGTGGTGAACGGCCACATCGGTACGCAGGATGACGTGAAACTACAGGCCATAGCCCAACTGAGAGAGGGCGTGAGCAAGATCGTGGACGATGTCGCTTATGTGCCGGTTCCCGGCAAATACACGGTAAGCGACATGATCACCGGCTGGGGCGTAGCGGAAAGCGTGCGCCACTATTACCGTGTGTACGGCGGGGACCTGAAAGGCAAGCGCGTGATCATTCAAGGCTGGGGCAACGTCGCCGCAGCGGCGGGTTATTACCTGGCGAAGGAAGGTGCACGTATCGTGGGCATCATCGACCGGGTGGGTGGCATGCTGCTGCCTGAAGGCCTGAGCGCCGACCAGGTGCGCACGCTGTTCATGGACAAGACGGGCAATCAGCTTCGGATGCAGGACATGCTGCCCTTCGAGGAGGTGAACGCCCGCATCTGGGATCTGGGCGCCGAAGTGTTCCTGCCCTGCGCCGCCAGTCGCCTGGTGACCATGGAACAGGTGGACCGCATGGTGGCCGCCGGCCTGGAGGTGATCAGCAGCGGTGCCAACGTACCCTTCGCCGACCCGCAGATCTTCTACGGTCCCATTGCGGAGCAGGCCGATGGCAAGGTGAGCGTGATACCCGACTTCATCGCCAACTGCGGCATGGCCCGGGTCTTTGCGTACTGCATGCAGCCCGGCAATGACCTCGGTGACAAAGCCATTTTCGCGGACGTGAGCCATACCATCGGCACCGCGCTGGAACAGACGCATGCCCGCCACGGCGGACGTACGTTCCTGACCCGCACCGGTTTCGAGATCGCCCTGGCCAAACTGAACTGACATACTTCAACGGGCGCTGATCGCGTTCCATTCCAACCCGAACCATCCGATGCACTTCCCGCTCCTCACCCAGATCGAACAGACCGCCCGCGAGGTCCTGGCACAACAGGCCGAAACACCGGTCGAACCCGTGATCGAGACCATCTCCATCTGGCAGCTCATCGTGGATGGTGGCTGGTACATCATGGGGCCCATGGGCATCATGTCGATCATGGCCTTCTACATCATCATCGAGCGGAGCCTGGCCATCCGCCGTGCACTGAAGGAGGACAAGGACTTCATGAGCAAGATCAAGGACTACATCCACGAGGGCAAGATCGACAGCGCACGCAACCTTTGTGCGCAGAGCACCTCGCCCATTTCTCGGATGCTGGACAAGGGCATCAGCCGCATCGGCAAGCCCTTGAAGGATATCGAGGTGAGCATCGAGAACGCGGGAAAGCTGGAGATCTACCAGCTGGAAAAAGGCCTCAGTGTGTTGGCGACCATCGCGGGCGCCGCACCCATGCTGGGCTTTCTCGGAACGGTGATCGGGATGATCATCACCTTCCACACCATGAAGATCAGCGGCGCCGGCGTGGAGATCTCAGCGCTGAGCGGTGGCATCATGCAGGCCATGGTCACCACGGTAGCTGGTCTGGTCGTCGGTATCATCGCCTACGTAGCCTACAACACCCTGGTGGCACGGGTCACCAAGGTGATCCAGAACATGGAGGCCACCACCATCGCCTTCATGGACGTATTGGATTCACCCGCCAAATAAGGCATCATGGGACTGCGAAGCACTCATAAGGTCGACGCCGGTTTCAACATGAGCTCCATGACGGACCTTGTGTTCCTATTGCTCATCTTCTTCGTGATCGTGAGCACGTTGGTGAGCCCTTACGCCCTGCCGGTGGATCTTCCGAAGAGCGCCAACAAGACCAAGGAAAAGCCCAAGGTGGCCGTCCGGATCGACGCGGAGGAGCATTTCAGCGTGAACAACGCCATGATCGAACCTGCGGACCTGGAAGGTGTACTGAAGGACGAGATGAGCAAACACCCGGCCGACCAATCCATCGTGATGCACGTGGACCAGAGCGTTCCCACGGGACTGACGGTGAGCGTGCTGGACATCGCCAAACGCAACAAGTGGAAGATCATCCTGGCCACCAAACCCGAGTAGGGGTGGATCATGATCCGCCCGCACACAAGCACCAGCCTGTGTACCGCCGCACCAGCGGCCCACGAGGGTGACACGGTACAGGAAACGGATAAGCAGCGCACATGAGCACCATCAGCATCCAACAGCAGCAGAACGATCGCCGCACGGGCATCATCAGCACCGTTGTGTTGCACGTGTTGTTGGTCCTGCTGTTCCTGTTCTTCGGTCTTTCGCAGCCCAACCCCTTGCCTGAGGAAATGGGCATTGAGCTGGCCTTTGAGGATGCAGGTGGACTGACCGGTGGCAGTCCTGACCCTACGCCTGGCTCGCCCCAGGAAACCGCCACACCAGTGACCGCCCCGGAGACCCCGGAGGAGGTGGCCACGGATGACAACAGCGAAGTGGAGGTCACCAAGCCGGTGAAACCCACGCCAAAGCCTGCCGAGCCGAAGCCGCCCAAACCCAACCCCAACGCGCTCTTCAATCCGTCCACGAACCCCAGCACCAACCCCACGACCGGGCCTCCCGGCGGTGGCCCTCCGGGGGAAAAACCCGGAGAGGGTGGTGTGGGGAATTTCCACGGGAAAGGCTTCGAAGGCAAACTCGCGGGCCGCGGCCTGATGCGTGGACCGAGCATTTCTGAAAAACCCACCGAGGGTGGCAAAGTGGCCCTGGACATCTTCGTGGACCGTACAGGGAAGGTCACCCGGGTGGCCTTCAACCTGGACCGCAGCACCACCACGAGCCAGGTGCTGTTCAACCTGGCCAAGAAGGCCGCATTGCAGTGCACCTTCAGCGCCAAGCCCGATGGGGCCGCCGAGCAGAAGGGTGAAATGACCTTCGTCTTCATCCTCGAATGACCTACACGGAGACGCTGGCGTACCTCTACGCACAGCTTCCCATGTTCCAGCGCATCGGTCAGGCGGCGTACAAGGCTGACCTGAGCAACACACACGCGCTGATGGAGCTCCTGGACCATCCGGAGCTGGGACTGCGCTGTGTGCATGTGGCGGGCACCAATGGCAAGGGCAGCACCAGCCACTTGATCGCCAGCGTACTGCAGGAGGCCGGCTACACGGTGGGCCTGCACACCTCGCCCCATCTGAAGGACTTCCGCGAGCGGTTCCGGATCAACGGCGAAGTGGTCCCTGAACAGGTCGTGGTGGACTTCGTGGAGCGCTATCGCGAGGCCTTTGAGCCTATCCAGGCCTCCTTCTTCGAATGGGGTGTCGCCTTCACGCTCTGGTGGTTCCGGGAGGCCGGGCTGGACATCGCCGTGATCGAGACCGGCATGGGCGGGCGCTTGGACAGCACCAACGTGGTGACGCCCGAAGTGAGCGTGATCACCAACATTGGCTGGGACCACATGCAGTTCCTGGGGAACACGCTGGAGGCCATCGCGGGGGAAAAGGCAGGCATCATGAAGCCCGGCGTACCGGTGGTGATCGGGGAGGCCGAAGGTGCCGTGGCGGAGGTATTCCGCCAATGCGCACTGGAGCGCCAAAGTGCCGTCACCTTCGTGGACCAGCTGGCGACGCTCCCCCACCCCAGCGCCCTGGCGGGACCGCATCAGCAACGCAATGCCCGCACCGCTTTGGCCGCCATCCGGGAACTTCAGCAGCGGGGTTGGAACATCGGGGAGGCCCATATTGCCGCCGGCTTTCGGAACGTGGTGGAGAACACCGGACTGATGGGTCGCTGGCAGGTGCTGGCCGAACCACCGCTGACCATCGCCGACGTGGCGCATAATGTGGATGGGGTGCGTGCCGCACGGGCCCTGCTGGAAAGCACGCCCTATGAAGCGCTGCACATCGTACTGGGCATGGTGAACGACAAGGACCTGGCCATGGTCCTGGCCGAACTGCCCAAGCAGGCCACCTACTACTTCTGCAAGGCGGACATCCCACGGGGTCTCGATGCCGGGCTCCTGCAACAACAGGCCAAAGGCCACGGGCTGGTCGGCAGCACCCATGGCTCGGTGCGCGAGGCCTACGCCAAGGCCCGGGCCACAGCCGCCCACAATGATCTGGTGCTGGTCACCGGCAGTGTGTTCGTGGTGGCGGAGGTGGTGTGAGGACCGAAAACAAAAAAGCCCCGCAGTTGCAGGGCTTTTGTGGGACGTACTGGATTCGAACCAGTGACCTCATGCGTGTGAAGCATGCGCTCTAAACCAGCTGAGCTAACATCCCGGGGCAATGGTGGAGGCAGCCGGATTCGAACCAGCGACCCTCTGCTTGTAAGGCAGATGCTCTAAACCAGCTGAGCTATGCCTCCATGTACTTATCCAAAGAACGAACCGGACCAGCGACCCTCCCGCTCCTTAGCGGGATGCTCTGGACCAGCTGAGCAATGCCTCCAACTAAACCTTCAAAGAACTACGGAGGGACTCGTAAGCTGATCCTCCTAAGGGGCGGCAAATATAGAAGTTCCCGGGATATTCCGCTCAGAACTCGACCATGACCCCGATGCTGGGGATCACCGTGGTGCCATCATTGGGTACCGACTTCACCACATAACGGGTGGGATCGCTGGGGTCAACCAGCGGCTGGCCGGCCGCATCGCGCACCACATCGATGAACGGAGCACCGGGGAGCTCATTGGCCAGCACGTTCTCCACATCGAAGTAGACATTCAGCGTCCAGGTCTTGAAGTAGTAGCGCTTGTCCACCCGTGCATTCAGCTGTGTAAAGATCCGAAGGCGCTCGGTATTGATCAGATCATAGTCGAGGACCCCTTGCTGGGTGGCATCCCACACGGGAATGAGCGCTGATGTGGGCACATCGTAGGGTGTGAATGGGCCACCGCCCTGCAGGCGCCAATTCAAACCCACCTCCCAGTCCTTCGGCAGGCGCTTGCCGCCCGTCAGGTTGAGGATGTGGCCGTAGTCCCAGCTGCTGGGCGCAAAACCGCCATCGGCATTGGTGAACTCGCTCTTCACGAAGGTGTAGGACAGGATGCCGTAAAAGCCTTTGTAGAGCTTCTGCTGGAGAAGGAGCTCGATCCCGTAGGACCGGCCTTGGGACAGGGGGGCGGCGAGTTCATTGCCGATCACCCCAAAATCCCCCCCGAGATTAGCCAGACTGATGCCTTTGTCCACCAGCAAGGGATAGCGGTCGTACCACTTGTGGAAACCCTCCACGGAGATCTTGCCATTGTTCTTGGTGAAGTACTCAACCCCGGCCACCACATGGTCCGCTTGGATGTACCGGATGCCATTGTCCAGATTGAGCAGGCTTCCTCCGCCATTGCGGAAACCGAGGACCGTGTAGGGAGGCAGCTGATAATAGCGGCCCACGTTCGCGTTGATGTTCACTGCATCGCTGACCGCATAGGACAATGACAGACGGGGGGAGAGCTGTTCCAATGGATCGCTCATCGTGCCGCCCAATGAGTTCCAGTCGGTCCGGAGGCCGAAGGAGGTGGACAACTTGCCAAAGGCGCGGCTCAACTGTGCGAAGCCGCCGAACTTATCCATGGACAGGGAGCTCTCATAGTCGATCACCACGGGCTGCCCATTGATCACGCGCTGGGTATAGGTGTCCGTGCCGTACCGGGCGTGTTCGTAGCCCGCACCACCCACAAAGCGCCATGGTCCATAGTTCATCACCGCTTCGTAGCGCACCTTGTTCTCCTCCTCTGTGCTGCCATAGTTCAGGAGCAATGCCGAGGGATCGGTGTCATCATTGTTGCGGTACTTGCTGGCCTCGTTGAACAGGTGGCTGCGGCTCACCACCACCGTGTGGAAGCCCTTGGTCACAAAGTGGTCGTAACGGGCGCCCAGGGTGTAGTTCCATTGGTTGTTTTCCGGGAGATTGCCCAGGATGTAGCGATTGCGATCGAAGGTCTCCTGATCGGTCACCCCATCGTTCGCCGCAGCATTGAGGTCCACATTATCAAAGGCACCGAGGCCGATCAACGTAAGACGGCTGTTCTTTCCCAATTGGATGCGATGCTTGAACTGCGCATCGTTGTAGATGGGCAGGAAGGGCAACTTCAGTGCTTGAAAGAGGAACTGCAGGTAGGACCGGCGAACGGAGATGATGGTGGATGAACGGGGACCAGTGGGTCCATCGAAGGTGAAGCCGATATCGCTGCTGCCCATCATGAAGGTGTAGGTGGCCTTCTCGGTATTGCCATCGGGTTGCTTGAACTCAAAGACCGAACTGAGCGTGTTGCCGCGTGCAGCCGGGAACGCGCCGGTGATCACGTCCACTTCGCGGATGAAGTTGACGTTGATCATTCCCACAGGACCACCGCTGGACCCCTGGGTGCTGAAGTGATTGATGGTGGGCACCTCGACGCCGTCCAGATAGAAGCGGTTCTCATTCGGCGCACCGCCGCGGATGATGATGTCATTGCGGAAGCTGGCCGTGCTGGCCACTCCGGGAAGCGCGCGGATCACCTTGCTGATGTCGCGGTTACCACCGGGGTTACGCATGATCTCCGCCGAGCCGATGGTCCTTACGGAAAGGGGACTTTCCTGTGTACGCTGGAAAGGCTTGCGCGTGATCTCGACCTCCTTCAGCTCAGTGGCGGTGGGTTCAAGGGTGATGTCCAGTTCCACCGCGCGGGCCGTTCCCACCTGCACCTCCAGGATGACCCTACGCTGATAGCCCACGGAGGAGACCTGCACATTGTAGAGCCCAGGCTTCACATCCGTGATGGAGAAACGGCCTTCGATATCGGTGGTCGCCCCCTGGGTGGTGCCTTCCAAGGCCACGTTCACAAAGGGAAGTGGCTCCCGTGTGCGCGCATCCGTCACTCGTCCATTCATCTGGGCCTGAGCGAATGCAGCGGATGGCAGCAAAAAGGCCAGGACGAGGGGGGCGAGGATACGGATGGTCATGGTTCCGGGTGAAGGCGCAAGGAAACAAGCTTGAGCTGCAAAAGTTTCATGCCTTAGCGCCGATCGACATAACATCCTTTCTATCAATAACATACACCCATGCAGGTTCGCCGACCGAAGCATGTGTAAGCCACCCCTTGAACATTTTGTTCAGCTTTTTTTTGGAATCGTGAAACAAGAGTTGCAATCTTTGTTCACCGTTTAGACGATAACCTTAAACACAACCAAGATGTCCACCCTCGAGTTCCAACAACAACTGGTCGGCCTGAGACAGCAACTCTACTACTTTGCGCTGAGCCTGACCAAGGACCGTGACAATGCCTCGGACCTGCTTCAGGAAAGCATGATGAGGGCCCTCACATACCGGGACAAGTTCCGCGACAACACCAACTTCAAAGCATGGTTGTATACCATCATGAAGAACACCTTCATCAACGACCATCGCCGGAACAAGCGGACGAAGGCCCTGATGGACAACGTGGACCGCGAGCGCGACCAGGTCCGCAGGGTTCAAACGCCGGCAAGTACGGAGGCGACCATGAAGATGTCGGAGATCCAGCGTAGCTTGGAGCAATTGGACCCTGCCTTCAGGACTCCGTTCTCCATGCACCACGAGGGTTACAAGTACCACGAGATCGCCGAGCACCTGGGCATACCCATCGGCACGGTAAAAAGCCGCATCTTCCAAGCCCGCCAGCGCCTGATGGAAATGCTCACCGATAAGAATGTGACCGCCTGATGCCCCACGCCCTTGTCATTGGTACCGGTTTCGCCGGCCTGGCCGCAGCAGCTTCGCTGGCCCGCAAAGGCTTCGAGGTGACGGTCGTGGAGAAGAACGCCGAACCTGGCGGCCGCGCCCGGGTATGGCGTGACAAGGGCTTCACGTTCGACATGGGTCCCAGTTTCTACTGGATGCCCGAAGTGTTCGAACGCTTCTTCGCGGACTTCGGAGAACGGGTCAGCGATCACTACCAGTTGGCGCGCCTCGACCCCTCCTACAGTGTGGTGTTCGGCCCCCAGGAAAAGTGGATGCTGCCCGCAGACCCCATTGCATTGCGCGCCTTCTTCGAGAGCAAGGAAAAAGGTGCCGGGGCACAGCTGGACCGCTTCCTGGCAGAGGCCAAACTGAAGTATGACCTGGGCATGGGCGAACTCGTCTATCGTCCCTCCCTGTCCTGGTCGGAATACATGCATCCTGGATTGATCGCCGGCCTTTTGAAGACCAAGGTGTTCCGCTCCCTGCGGAAACATGTCCAGGCGCACTTCACGGATGATCGGCTTCGCCTGCTGATGGAGTTCCCTGTGCTGTTCCTGGGAGCGGCACCGCAGAACACACCCGCGCTTTACAGCCTGATGAATTACGCGGACATGGAGCTCGGCACCTGGTATCCCATGGGAGGCATGGGCAAGGTGGTGGATGCCTTTGTTCGTGTGGCCGAAAAGCAGGGTGCCACCCTTCGGTTGAACGAACCGGTGAAGCGCATCATCGTGGAAGGTGGCAAGGCAGTTGGTGTGGAGACGGACAAAGGAATTCTCCGTGCCGATGTGGTGGTGGCCGGAGCCGATTATCACCACGTTGACCAGGAACTGCTTCCCGAGGCCATGAAGGGTTACAGTGCGGACTACTGGAAGGGTCGGACCATGGCCCCGTCGGGACTGCTGTTCTACCTCGGCTTCGACCGTGTGCTGCCGGACCTGGAGCACCATACCCTGTTCTTCGACGAATCACTGGACCGGCACTCCACCGAGATCTACGATGAACCGCAGTGGCCGAGCAAGCCACTGTTCTACACCAGTTGCGCCAGCAAGACCGACCCCACCGTGGCTCCGGCAGGTATGGAGAACATGGTCATCCTCATCCCCATCGCCCCGGGCCTGGACGATCGCGATGAGACCCGTGAACACTATTATAGCAGGGTGATGGACCGTCTGGAGAAACACCTGGGATTCGACCCACGCCCACATGTGGTGCTCAAGCGGAGCTACAGCATCAACGACCTTCAGTCTGACTACAACGCCTTCCGGGGCAATGCTTACGGCATGGCGAACACCATCATGCAGACCGGTCCCCTGCGCCCCAGCATGAAGAGCCGCAAGATCGCCAACCTCTATTATACCGGCCAGCTCACCGTGCCCGGTCCCGGTGTGCCCCCCGCCATCATCAGCGGCCAGGTGGTCGCCGACCTCATCGAAAAGGAACACGTTCGTAAACCCATCAAGGCATGAACACCGTCGACCTTTACGACAAGGTGTGCCTGAAGGCCAGCAGACACACCACCTACAGCTACAGCACCTCGTTCTCTCTGGGTATCCGTTCGTTGGATAAACGGTTCCACAGCCCGATCCATGCCATCTATGGCTTTGTGCGTTTCGCGGACGAGATCGTGGACACCTTCCACGGCTTCGACAAGAATGACCTGCTGAAGCGTTTCAGGGAGGACACCTACAGGGCCATTTCGGAGGGTATCAGCCTGAATCCCATCCTGCACAGCTTCCAGCGTGTAGTGAACACCTATCGCATAGACCGCGAGCTGTACGATACCTTCCTGGACAGCATGGCCATGGACCTCACGGACACGGCGCATGACCAGAGCAGCTATGAGACCTACATCCTGGGCAGTGCCGAGGTCGTGGGCCTGATGTGCCTGCGCGTGTTCTGCGAGGGCGATGAGGCGCTTTACCAGCGTCTGAAGCCTTCCGCCATGAAGCTGGGAGCCGCGTTCCAGAAGGTCAATTTCCTGCGTGACCTGAAGGACGACCACCAGAACCTGGGCCGGACGTACTTCCCCGGCATCGACGTGAGCCGCATGGATGCCGAGACCAAGGCCCAGATCGAGCAGGATATCCAGCACGATTTCGACGAGGCCCTGATAGGCATCCGTCAACTCCCGAAAGGCGCGCGTTTCGGGGTGTACATCGCCTACGTTTACTACCTGAACCTCTTCCGCAAGATCAAGGCGTTGCCCTTTGACCGGATCATGAAGGAGCGGGTGCGGGTGCGCAACCGGCGAAAGATCGCGCTGCTTACCACCAGCTACCTGCGCCACAGTTTCGGCATGCTTTGACCATGGCACACGCGGCCTCCACGGAAGACCTGGTGATCCTCGTCAATGAGCGGGATGAAATGGTGGGCTCCATGGGCAAACTGGAGGCTCATCAGGTGGGTGCATTGCATCGCGCCTTCTCCGTGTTCCTCTTCGACGACCAAGGACGCCTGCTCGTGCAGAAACGCGCACAGGGGAAGTACCACAGCGGTGGCCTCTGGACGAACACCTGTTGCAGCCATCCGCGACCGGAGGAGACGCTGACGGACGCCGCCCAACGCAGGTTGCGCGAGGAAATGGGCATCGACACCTCCGTGGACCATCGCTTCAGCTTCCTGTACCGGGCCAGCTTCGATAATGGCCTGCATGAGCACGAACTGGACCACGTGTTCTTCGGCATCTGGAACGGTGATGCACGGCCCGATCCCGATGAAGCGGAGGATTGGAAATACATGAGCGTGGCGGAGATCGAAGCGGATATGCAGCTTCACCCCGACCACTACACGGTTTGGCTTCGCACGTGTTGGGACAAGGTGCGTGAGCAGTTGCGGCCAAAGCCGATCAGTCCTGCCTGACACCCTAGAGCCATGTTGATGAAAAAGAACGGCGCGGTGATCGCGCTCAACGGACACACCGACACCCTTGACCAGCTGACCCATTTGCAGGCCGTGGACACTCCGTTGCGTCCGGATGCCTTCGAGCTGAGCCCGGACCAAAAGGTGGAGCGTATCGCACAGCACTTCAAGGCCATCATGGAAACGCTTGGTCTTGACCTGGCGGACGACAGCCTTCAAGGCACCCCCAAGCGCGTGGCCAGGATGTTCGTGAACGAGGTCTTCCACGGACTCGACCCCTTGAACAAGCCAGAACCAACGCTCTTCGCCAACAAGTTCGGCTACAAGGGCATGCTGGTGGAGCGCGACATCACGGTGCACAGCTTCTGCGAACACCACTTCGTACCCA
Organism: Chryseobacterium gleum; assembly: GCA_945872795.1. Lineage (GTDB taxonomy): Bacteria > Bacteroidota > Bacteroidia > Flavobacteriales_F > PHOS-HE28 > PHOS-HE28. The sequence goes on along the minus strand of CAMCAZ010000005.1, from coordinate 11,481 downwards.
TCATCGGCAGGGCCACCGTGGCCTACTACAGCAGCGGCCAGGTCATCGGGCTCAGCAAACTGGACCGGATCGTGAAATACTATGCCTCACGCCCCCAGGTGCAGGAAAGGCTCACGGAACAGATCGCCGCGGAACTGAAACTCGTGCTGCACACGGAGGACGTGGCGGTGCTCATCGATGCCGAGCACATGTGCGTGAAACTGCGTGGCGTAAAGGACGAGTGCTCGAGCACGGTCACCAGCCACTTCAGCGGGCGATTTGAAGAGGACGGTGTCCGCCAGGAATTCCTGGCCTACCTGCACCGCAAGTGAGCATCAAGCCACGCATCGCCATCCACTGGTTCCGTCGCGACCTGCGATCCGAGGATAATCATGGATTGTTCCGGGCATTGACGGATCACGGGAACGTCCTGCCCGTGTTCATCTTCGACACGGATATCCTGGACAAGCTTCCGGACAAGGCGGATCGCCGGGTCGAATTCATTCATAAGGCGCTCACCGGGCTGCAGGAGAAGTTCGTGGAACGGGGATCCTCTCTCCTGGTGGAACGCGGGCGGCCACTGGAGGTATGGAAGCGTCTTCTGGAGCGCTTCGAGATCACGGCCGTTACCACCAACCACGATCACGAACCCTACGCCATGGCCCGGGACAAGGCCGTCAGTGAGCTGTTGTCCGCCCATGGCATCCCCTTCCGCACGTACAAGGACATCAGCATCTTTGAGCGGGATGAAGTGCTGAAGGACGCCGGCGGGCCCTACACGGTGTACACGCCCTACATGCGCAAATGGAAGGCCCAGTTCACCCCTGAACGCGCGAAGTGCTTTCCCAGCGAGGATCATTTGGATGGCTTGTGGCGAACATCGTCCTTCCCCTTGCCCACGTTGCATGAATTAGGGTTCCTGCCCACCGATCTAGGCGAACTGCCCATGGTGGTGAGCGCATCGCTTCTGCAGCACTACCACGGAACACGGGACACGCCGTCCATACCCGGGACCAGTCGGATGAGCACGCACCTGCGCTTCGGAACGGTGAGCGTGCGTTACCTGGTACGCGAAGCGCTCAAGCACAGCGACAAGTACCTGAACGAGCTCATCTGGCGGGAGTTCTACATGCAGATCCTGTGGCACTTCCCCCATCACGAAAAAGCCTTCAAGCCCGCCTATGACAACATTGCCTGGCGGCACGATGAGCGGGGGTTCCAGACCTGGTGTGAAGGGCGCACAGGCTATCCCTTGGTGGATGCCGGGATGCGGGAGCTGAACGTCACGGGCCTGATGCACAATCGGGTGCGCATGGTGGTGGCGAGCTTTCTAACCAAACACCTGCTGGTCGACTGGCGTTGGGGCGAGGCCTGGTTCGCTGCCAAATTGCTGGACTTCGAACTGAGCAGCAACAATGGCGGATGGCAGTGGGCATCGGGGTCGGGATGCGATGCAGCCCCCTATTTCAGGGTGTTCAACCCACGGTTACAGCTGGAAAAGTTCGACCCATCGTTAAAATATGTCAAGTTGTGGGTTCCTGAGTACGGTTCGGCAAACTATGTGCAGCCCATGGTCGTTCACGAAGTAGCCCGCAAGCGAGCGCTGGAGACCTATAAACTGGGTCTCGAAGGTGCACGGGCGATGGAGCAACGACAAACCAATCTCTTTACATAGCCATGCCACGCAAGAAGAAGACCCTCATCCTCTCCCAACCCGTCAAGGAAGGACTGAAAGCCATCAAGGTGCGCCTGGATGCACGCACGGTCATCACCCTCGCCAGCCAAAAGGCCCTCGAGTTCTGGCGCCAGCGTTACCCGAAGTTGGAGGTCATCGGTTGATCCTGCGAAGCAGCCAAATGCCACGCAAGAGACCAACGACCATCTTGGAACGCCCGACCAAGCCGGATGTGAAGGAGATCAATTTGCGCTTGGATGACCGAACGGCGATCACGATAGCGATCACCAAGGCCTTGGATGCATGGAAGCTCCGTTACCCGACATTGGTGATCATCGGATAGAACGTATGGGGCAGTATATCCTTGAGCGGTCTCAGTTCCTCCCCATTTCCTTGGAGGAAGCATGGAATTTCTTCAGCAGTCCACGGAACCTGGCGGTGATCACCCCTCCTGAGATGGGTTTCATCATCCGCGAACCCTTCGACGACAAACCGACTTACACCGGTCAACGGATCACGTACACGGTGAAACCGATGCTGGGCATCCCCTTGACCTGGGTGACGCTCATCGAGCAGGTGGATACGCCACATCGCTTCGTGGACACCCAGATCACGGGGCCGTACAAACGATGGTGGCACCTGCACACCTTCGAGGCCGTGGAGGGTGGGGTAATGATGCGTGACCGGGTGGAATACGAACTGCCCTTGGGTCCTTTGGGTGTTCTCGCCCACGGTATCTTTGTCAGGCAAAAATTGAAGGACATATTCGATTTCCGGTCCACCACGTTGGAGAGCTATTTCCGCGACCGGATCGGAACCGTTTGATCCACTCGCCTGTTCGTACATCATGAGCATCTGGTCCATCCTCGTCATCGTTGTCGGCACTGCCGTTTTCATGGAGTTCGTCGCATGGGCGACCCACAAGTATGTGATGCACGGCTTCCTCTGGTCGCTCCATTCGGACCATCACAAAAAGGACCACTATGGCTTCCTGGAACGCAACGATGCCTTCTTCCTGATCTTCGCCATACCATCCATGATCCTGTTCATCGTGGGAAGTCTGCAGGGTTTGCACACCCCCTGGTTGTGGATCGGGCTGGGCATCCTCATCTATGGCCTGCTGTACTTCGTGGTCCACGAGGTATTCATCCACCAGCGGATCAAGTGGTTGCGGAACACGAAGAATCCCTATTTCCTGGCGATCCGCAAGGCCCACAAGGTGCATCACAAACACCTGGGCAAGGAGCATGGCGAATGCTTCGGGATGCTGGTCGTGCCCTTCAAGTACTACAAGGAGGCGAAGAAGGCCCTTGCGCTGCAGCGCGCGTGATCAGGGCAGGGGCGTGTGGCAGGCCTCCACGGCACTGTTGACCTCAGGCAGGTCGGGACTGATATAGGGTATTCCCAGATCTAGTCCACGCAGGATGAACAGCACGGCCATCAGGCCATAAGCCACAGGCGCCACGCGTCGCAGTGAACTACGCCAGGACGCACCCACGAACCTGCTGGACAACTTGAGCCCGACCAAGGCCGGCCAGGTACCCAGTCCGAAGAAGAGCATGAACAGGGCGCCGTACTGCCAACCGTCCTGGGCAGTGGCGCCTGCCAATGCGAGATAGACCATTCCGCAGGGCAGCAGGCCGTTCAGCAGACCGGAGACGAGCAGACCTTCCGGCGAGGTGCGGCGCAGCTGCTTCGCGAGTAGTCCCTGTGCCCGGATGACCAGCACGGCGGGGCCCTTCGACCAGTTGACCCAGCTCAATAGGCGCGGAGCGATCAACCAGACCAGAATGATGATGCCCAAACTGATGGAAACGGTGCGCTGCAGTCCGGCCAATTGAAGTCCCCGACCGAAGGTGCCAAAGGCGGCGCCGAGAAGCATGTACGTGGTGACCCGGCCGGAGTTGAGCAGCAGCGCACTGGAGAGCCGCGCGACCCGGGTGTTGCTCGGTGAGGGCACGGCCAGTGCCAATGGGCCGCACATGCCGATACAATGAACGCTGCTCAGCAGCCCCAGCAGGAAGGCCGTGGCAACGAGGGTGATCATGGCACGTGGATGCGGTCCCGGCTCAGGTATTCATGATCGCCCGCCTTCCACTCCAGCAGTGCATTGTAGGCACCCTTGAGGCGTTGACCGACGGGTACGGTCATCCGACCATCCGCGTCCACGCGCACAGGGATGCGCGCATCGGCACGGGAATCCGAAGGCCGCTGCAGGTACAGTTCACCCGACAGGGTCATCCCCCTCACTTCGGCCGGAAAGGTGATGACCAGTTCAGCACCCACGATATCCATGAGCACATCGTCGGAAAGCGAGCCCGTGTTGTTCAGCTTGTCGATCTGCTGCTGATACTTGACCTCCAGTTCGTAGTAGTTCTCCGCCACCAGCTCCTCCTGGTTACTGGCCGCGCGGATCATGAAGGAGGTCATCAGTAGGATGAAGGCCGTCATGACCAGAAAGATGGCATTGCCCCAGGTGAATTTCATGATGCGGTGCGTATGGGTCCAACGAATGAGGTGCTCACCTCCTCGATCAGTCGATCGCCGGAGTAGACACCGATGGTGAGCTTGGTCTTGGTGCCGCGCAGTTCCTTGTGATCAAGCAGGATGAACAGGGCTCCCTGAGAGAGTGCGGCCTTCTCCACGTGCACTTCCTTGCCCACCAGCAGGATCTCTCCTGGTGTACCGATCAGTTCGAAACGCAGCGGCATCGCCCGTGAGGTCTTATTGACGACCTTGAAGTTATACAGATTGCTGATGCGCCCGTCCTCCTGTTCCTGGAACAACATGCCCGGTGTTCGCAGCACGGTGGCCTCCACATCGCTGCGCATGACGATGAGCGCGATGATGACGCCGACCAGGACCGTCAACACAGCGGAATAGGCCTTCATCCGGGTGGTGAACCGCCAGGGCTTCTTTTCGGTGATCTCATCCTCGCTGGCAAAGCGGATCAGACCCTTGGGCAGGTCCACGCTCTCCATCATGTGGTTGCAGGCGTCGATGCAGGCGGTGCAGTTCACACATTCCAGCTGGGTCCCGTTGCGGATGTCGATCCCCGTTGGGCACACATGCACACAGGCCTTGCAATCGATGCAATCACCCTTGCTGGCGCTCTCGCGGTCCTCGCCTTTGCGGAACTTGCCCCGCTCTTCTCCCCTCACATGGTCATATGCGACGACCAGGCTCTGGCGGTCCAGCAGCACACCCTGCAGCCGGCCGTAGGGACACATGGTGGTGCAGACCTGTTCACGCAGGAAAGCGAAGACGCCATAGAACAGGAACGAGAATCCGAGCATCGCCAGAAAGCCCCCCAGATGCTCCATGGGTGGGGAGGTGATGATGTCGAGCAGGCGATCGCTGCCGACTATGTACGCGAGGAAGGTATTCCCGATCAGGAACGCCACCCCGAAGAAGAGCAGGTGCTTCGCCGTCTTCTTCACCAGCTTCTGTGCCGACCAGGGTGCCTTGTTCAGCGCCTGCTGTTGTTTCCGATCACCCTCGATCCAATACTCGATGCGCCGGTAAACAAGTTCCATGAAGATGGTCTGCGGACAGACCCAGCCACAGAACAGGCGACCGAAGGCCACCGTGAAAAGCGCGATGAAGATGATGCCTGTGATGAACGCCAGGACGAACAGGTGGATATCCTGCGGCCAGAAGATCTGCCCGAAGATCACGAAGCGCCGCTCGAGCACATCGATCTGCAGCAGGGGCTCTCCGGCGATACGGATGAACGGGCCAGCAAAGAGGACGACCAGGAGAGCATAGCCCAGCAGTGCGCGCTTGTTGAACCACTTCCCCGCGGGTTTCTTGGGGTATATCCAGACCCGTTTGCCCCGCTTATCCACGGTGGCGATCGAGTCCCGAAAGCTCTCGTCGCGAGGTGTGCCGTTCGTCCGTTCTTCGCTCATGTTCACTGTGCGACCGCCACGGCCGCACTATCCGAAGGCTGGGCGACCGCGACACTGTCGGTCGGAGCCGCATTTTCCGCCGGTGTCCAGAGCTCGCCTTGTGGGGCTTTGGCGTTCGCGGGGTTCGTGCCCTGAAGTGACAGGATGTAGCTCGACACTTGCTGCATCTCCGTGGGCTTCAGATCCTTCTTCCAGCTCTGCATACCCTTTTCCACAACGCCGTACTTAATGGTGGTGAAGACCTCCTTGATACCGCCCCCGTGGATCCAATAGACATCCGTCAGGTTTGGCCCCACGGCATTGCCTTCACCGTTCTCGCCATGGCAGGCCTTGCAGTAGGTCACGAAGGTGTTCTTGCCCGCAGCCAACGCCGAGGCATCGGTCATCATCGTAACCGTGTTCTCATCCACGGCGGCCGCTGCCTTGGCCAGGTAGGCTTCCACATCCGCCTTGGCCTGGGTCATTTCCAGCTCGTACTCATCGGCCTGATGCAACCAGGTGCCGGAGATGTGCACGTTGAAGATGTAGACGAGGGACCAGATGATGGTACCGTAGAACAGCCACAGCCACCATGGTGGGAGCACGTTGTCCAACTCCCGGATGCCGTCGTACTCATGGTGCATGAGGATATCCTCCTCCTTCTCCAGCTCCACGGTGCGGGTCAGTTTGTTCAGGATGCTGTCCGCGAACGAAGGGCCAGCCTCCACCTTCTCGGCCTCGTCCTCGTCCTTGCTACTGAGCGCCTTCACCATGCCACGCACCACCGTCAACTGGGATACGATGATCACGAAGAAGAGGATATTGGCCGAGATCAGCCAGTAGAGCAGGGTCTGTGTGGTGATCATGGCCACCCCGGGGACCGCCGCACTGGCATCCGTGGCACCGACCGCGAACAGCAGGACAAGCACCATGAATGCTTTGCGGCCTTTGAGGTGATCGGCCCAAAGTGTTCCCGAGGAACCCAGGGTCCTCATGATCCCGGAAAGGGTGAGGATGATGACCACCTGCAGCACGGCCATGGCGAGCAGGATATAATTGGTCTCCATCGACGGGTTCGCCATGAGCCCGTTGGACGCCACGACCGCGGTGGCTGGTGCATCCTGTGCAGAGACCGGGAGTGCTGCAAGGCCGCCGAGAAGGAGAAGTGCGAGGGGAAGGATGTTCCGTAGACGCATGATGGTTCGGATGTGCGTTCAGGCTTTTTCGTTATCGGAAAAGGGCAGCTGCTCCATGTGCTGCAGGCGGCTGCGGTCCGTGGTCAGGATGTACCAGGAGGCCACGATGAAGATCCCCATGAAGAGCACGAAGGCTGCGACCGGATAGATGCCGATGTCGTTGATCGACGTCATATGGTGCTTGATGAACTTCAGCATGGCCTGTGTGCTATTGGGCCTGCACCACCTGGGTGGCAGGCTGTTGTTTGATGTCCGTTCCCAAGCGCTGCAGGTAGGCGATGAGCGCGATGATGTCCACATCAGGACTGGCCTCGATGCCATCCTTCTTCAGGTTGGCGACGATCTTCGCCGCCTGTGCCTCCAGTTCAGCCACGGCCTGCTGATCGAAGCCTTCGGGATAGGGGACGCCCAGCCCCTGCATAGCACGGATCTTCGCCGGGATCATCTCCTTGTCGATCAGGTTCTCGTACATGTGGGCGTAGGGCGGCATCAGCGAACCGGCGTTCATGCTGGTGGGGTCGAACATGTGGTAATAGTGCCAGCTGTCCGGGTACTTGCCTCCCACGCGGTGCAGATCGGGTCCGGTGCGCTTGCTGCCCCACTGGAAGGGGTGGTCGTAGATGAACTCACCGGCTTTGCTGTACTCACCATAACGCTCCGTCTCACTGCGGAAGGGACGTATCATCTGCGAGTGGCAGGTGTAGCAACCCTCCATGATATAGATATCGCGACCGTGCAGTTCAAGCGGCGTGTATGGCTTCACCTGGGTGATGGTGGGTACGTTGCTCTTGATGAGGAAAGTGGGTACGATCTCGATGATGCCACCGATCGCCACCAGCACCAGGCTGAGCACCAACATCTGGATGGGGCGGCGCTCGATCCAACGGTGCCAGTGACCGCTGCTCTCACCCACGTAGTTCTTCTCCAGCGCCGGAGCTTCGGCGTCCTCGTTGGCGATCAGCTTCCCACTGGCCATGGTCTTCCACACATTATACACCATGATCAGCGCACCAGTGAGGAAGAGCAGACCGCCGAGGCTGCGCATCCAGTAGGCATACTTGATCTGCAGCACGGTGTCCAGGAAGTTCTTGTACACGAGGTAGCCGTCCGGGGTGAACTGCTTCCACATGAGGCTCTGCGTGAAGCCAGCGAAGTAGAGGGGGATGGCGTAGAATACGATGCCCAGCGTGCCGATCCAGAAGTGGGCGTTGGCGAGGCTCTTGCTGTAGAGCTTCGTGCCCCACATGCGCGGCACCAGCCAGTAGATCATCCCGAAGGTGAGGAAGCCGTTCCAGCCCAGGCCGCCGACGTGTACGTGGGCGATGGTCCAGTCGGTGAAGTGGCTGATGCTGTTGAGGAACTTGGTGCTCAGCAGGGGGCCTTCCAGTGTGGACATGCCATAGGCGGTGATGGCCACCACCATGAACTTCAGCACGGGCTCTTCGCGGACACGGTCCCAGGCACCGCGCAGGGTGAGCAGGCCGTTCAACATACCGCCCCAGCTCGGTGCGATGAGCATGATGCTGAACACCGTGCCCAGGCTCTGTGCCCAATCGGGCAGCGAGCTGTACAACAGGTGGTGGGGACCGGCCCAGATGTAGATGAAGATCAGCGCCCAGAAGTGGATGATGGATAGCTTGTAGCTATACACCGGGCGGTTGGCCGCCTTCGGCATGAAGTAGTACATCAGGCCCAGGTAGGGCGTGGTGAGGAAGAAGGCCACCGCATTATGCCCATACCACCACTGCACCAAGGCATCCTGCACGCCGGCATACATGCTGTAGCTCTTGAACAGGCTCACCGGCATCGCCATGGAGTTCACGATGTGGAGCATGGCCACGGTGACCCAGGTGGCGATGTAGAACCAGATGGCCACATAGAGGTGACGTTCGCGGCGCTTGAGGATGGTGCCGAACATGTTGATGCCGAAGACGACCCAGATCAGGGTGATGGCGATGTCGATCGGCCATTCCAGCTCAGCGTACTCCTTGCTGGTGGTGATCCCCAAGGGCAGGGTGATCGCAGCGGCCACGATGATCAACTGCCAACCCCAGAAGTGGAGCCAGCTGAGGCCATCGTTGAACATCCGGGCCTTCAACAGGCGCTGCAGGCTGTAGTAGATGCCGGCGAACATGCCGTTGCCCACGAAGGCGAAGATGATCGCATTGGTGTGGAGCGGCCTTAAACGACCGAAGGAGAGCCACTCCTGTTCGTTCATCCACGTGAAGGGGCGGACGAGCCAGTAGTACCAAGCATCGGACGTGGTCCCCTGAGCCACCAGTTCCACGGCGATGATGAGTCCGACAAGCATACCGACGATGCCAAAAATGATCGTGGCCAGCAGGAAGGCCTTTACGATCTTGTTGTCATATTGAAAACGTTCGATCATCGCGTCAAGCGTTGGGTTTGGTGGTCGTGGCGTTGGTCTTGGTGATGGTCGGCTTGTGATCGCCGAGGATGCGGACAGCGGGTGAACGATCATCCTCGAACTGGCCGCTGCGCACCGCCCAGGTGAAGGCGGCCAAGAAGATCACTGCGACCAGGGTGCTGGCTGCGATGAGGAGAACAATGACGTTCATTTGACCATTTACATTGGCGGACCAAATGTGCCTTTAGGGCTTCAGGGTAAGCATGACCCTTCTCAGGAGCGGAGATGACATTCGTCAGCTTGGATTCTCTTTCCACAGTCTGTGAGCACTCCACATGGTGGCCAGTGTGACAAATCCCACCACCGTGACCGAGCTCAGGGGCATCAGGATCGCCGCAATGAGCGGCGTCAGTTTCCCGGCCACGGCGAAGGAGACACCGGTCACATTGTACATCAGTGAAAGGACCAGCGAGGCCATGACGATGCGTCGTGCCGTGCGGGTGAGCTGCAGGGCGATCGGTAGGTGATCGAGGCTGCGTGCATCCAGGATCGCATCGCTCGCTGGTGTCAGCGCGGCACTGGATTCGCTGACGGTCATGCCCACATCGCTCTGTGCCAGGGCGCCGGCATCGTTCAGCCCATCGCCCACCATCATCACCCGGTGGCCCTCCCCCTGCAGTCGTTTCACGAAGGCGGATTTATCCGTGGGGGTGCAGGCCGTGTGCATGTTCGCCGCCCGGAACGCGTGCGCCACATCGGCGTCCACATTGGAATCGCCGGTCAGGAGGAAGGTGGCGGCCTGCCCCTCGATGCCTTTCACGGCCGAGGCCATGCCGGATCGGGCACGCTTACGCACGGCAAAATAGCCGCGGTGGAGACCCGCGATGGAGATATGCACCTGTGCCTCGCCCTGCTCCACCGCGCCCGCAGCACCGCCGGTGAACAGATGCGAACCGATCCGGACACGCAGGCCAAGGACCGTTCCTTCAATGCCCTGTCCTGCGGACTCCTCCACCTCGATGGCATCCACGATCTCCGCCTTCGACCCATTGTAGAGCACAGCGCTCAAGGGGTGTGCGCTGTTCCGCGCCAGGGAGCGCACACGCTGCTCATCGATGGGCGTGAGGGGCACACCCACAAAACGAAGTTCATAGGCCTCGCGGGCGGTCAGCGTGCCCGTCTTGTCGAACACCACGGCGTCCACATGGGCCATGCGTTCCACCACTTCGGCATCGCGCAGGAACACGCCTCGCCGGCCCAGCAGGCGCATGGTGTGCCCATAGGTGAACGGCATGCTCAATGCCAACGCGCAGGGGCAGGCCACGATGAGCACGGCGGTGACCACCGGCCACACCATCGATGCATCCCTTCCGGCCCAGTAGATACCGGCGAACACGGAGACCAGGATCACCGCGAGGGTGAAGCGTCGTGCCACGGCATCGATCATGCGGGGCATCACGGGGCGTTGCTGACCGGCACTGCCGGAGTGCTCCTCCCACAACTTCTTCAGGTGACTTTGTTGGAAGGGGCGCAATACCTCCAGCTCGATCGCGGCACCGCGCTGCCGACCGCCGGCACGGATGGTGTCCCCGATGGCACGGCGCACCGGCAGGGGTTCACCGGTGATGAAGCTGTTGTCGATGTTGCCGATGCCCTCGCGGAGCAGGCTGTCCACGGGGATCAGTTCCTGATCGCGCACCACAATGCGATCACCCTCCTTGAGATCGCCCACGCTCACGGCCTCCTCTCCGGAGACCGTTCTGCGCAGCACTACCAGCGGCAGGAAATCGCTCAGGGTGCGGTCGAAGCTCAAGGCCTGGTAGGTATACGCCTGGTACCATCGGCCCACCAACAGGAAGAACACCAGTCCGGCCAGCGAGTCAAAATAACCGGGCCCGATATCGCGGATCACATCGAAGGTGCTGCGCAGGAACAGGGCCAGGATACCCAGCGCGATGGGCTGATCGATGTTCACCTGACGCGCCCGGATGCCGGCCCAGGCAGAGGTGAAGAAATCCGTGCTGGAGAAGAGCAGCACCGGGATGGAGAAGACGAGGCTCAGGTACTGGAAGCCCTTCAGCAGCATGGCATCGCTGCCATCGGCCCCGAGGTATTCGGGGAAGCTGAACAGCATGATGTTGCCGAACGCGAACGCCGCGATACCCAGCTTGACGTAGAGGATGCGGGGCACACCCGGACCGCGCCGGGCTTTCTTGTCCTTGTCCGTGTTCAGAAGCGGTGCGTAACCGATGCGCCGCAGCAGTTCCACCAAGGCACGCAGCCCGAACTGTTCCTCGCGGAAGGTGATGCTCAGCTCCTTCTCCGAGAAGCGCACGCGCGAGCGGATGATGGCGGGCTCCACGCGCTGCAGGT
>CAMCAZ010000004.1 GCA_945872795.1 Chryseobacterium gleum | reverse complement strand
AGGCTTGCGCAGATGTTGTTCGCTGCCAGCAGGGCCAGCACATCACCACCGGTGGTCGTGCCGGGCACCACCACGCTCAGATCCAGATCGCTCGGGAACACGAAGGTGTGGATGGTGTAGAGACCGCCGCTCGTTACCGTGAAGGAGGGCGTGGCGCCGAGCTGTTGGATGGTGAGCTCCGTTCCGCTGGTCAGCACGTAGGCCAGGCTGTAACCAGCAGGCGTGTTGCTGTCACCGTTCGGGGTGGCCGTCAGAACCTCAGTGACCGTGGTCAAACACACATCACCGCCACCGTTGAGGGTGCCGGCGTTGGGGCTGGATACGTTGAACGCGGCACCTGCCACGTCCAAGGAAGCGCAGATCGAACCGCCACCTTGGATCAGGAATCCGTTGACATCAAAACCGGTCGTTACACCGATCTGGACACCGGAGAGATCCAACGTCGATGGATCATAGACCAAGGTGTGGATCGTATACAAGCCTCCATCGTTCACCTCGAAACTGGGCGTGGTGCTCACGTTCTGGATCACCAGACCTTCTCCTTGCGTGAGAACGAACAAGGCCTGGTATCCGGCAGGGATGTTCACATCCCCGTTCGGTGTGGCCGTCAGCGTTGCAGGCAGTGGACCGCACGCGACACCACCACCGCTCAGGGTGCCTGCCTGAGGGTCGATCAACCTCGCTTGCGCACCGGCCACATCGAGGGCGGCACAGATGCTGCCACCACCTTGCACGAGCAGCGCGTTCACCTGGAAACCGGTCGTCACACCGAACTCGACGATGCCGAGATCGAGCGTGTTCGGGTCGTAGACCAAGGTGTGGATCGTGTACTCGCCCACATTTGGAAGAGAAAAATTGGGCGCCGGGGAGGCGTCGATGATCACCAGTCCCGGGCCTTGTGTCAGCACGTAGATCAGCTGGTACCCAGCTGGCACATTCGGAGCGGTGACCACTTGCGCAGATACTCCGGCAGGTCCTCCTTCATAGCAGATGATCGGTTTGTCGACCACGATCGTGCCGGCGGTCACATCGCAGGGAGCGCTCACCAGAACGGTGTAATCCTCCACTTCACCAATGCTGTAGTTTGCACAGGCGCCCTGATAGTTGAAGGCGCTCATGTTCACGCGCATTCTCTTCGCACCGGGAGTGGTTCCGGTAGGAACGCTCACCGAGCCGGTCTCCTGACCAAAGCCCGTGGCCTGGAACACGAGTTCGGAACCACTGAAGGTTCCATCGTTGTTCCAATCCACCCAGGCACTCCAACGGTAACGCAGGAAGAAGGGACCGCTCGGGTCCACAGTGATCCCATAGGATGCTCCGAGGTCCACATTGGCCACCTGCGCGGTGAAGTCGCCGTAGCCGTTGTTATCGCCGCTCACATTGTCAATTCCGTTGAACTGGACACGGGCAATATTGAACGTATTACCTGAACCTCCGTCCGATGGACAGTAGGTCTGGGCGGAAAGGCCGCCGGAAAGCAGCAATGCCACGCCGGTGGTCAAGCCCATCAAGCGCGATCGGCCGGGCGGTGCCGTGCGGGCTTCAAGTTGTGGTGACTTCATGATGATGGAGGTTTTGGTTTTCCCCGAGGGCCCGGGGATTGTTTAGGGTTTCGGAACAAAGCCTAAACAATACGATCTAGGAAAAGTTCGTTGCGTTTGCTTAACGCGACGTAACTCCTAGAATATCAGAAGAAATCGAATTTCCATCGCAGCCCGCCGCCGGGCTGGCACCAGGAGGTCCAAGCCCGGAAGCTGGACCGGATAGTTGGGGAACTCCCGAACGATGGTGGGGGCCCAACCACGAGCGCGCAACTGCGCCAACCCTTCGGCATCGGTGTAGACATAAGTGCCGCTGAGGGGCTGCACAGGCATGGCGTTCACATGATGGAAGAACAGACCGGTTCGCGCGGCATAGAACTCGAGTGCCGTACCTCCGGTGCGAAGGGTCAAAAAGCGCTCCACAGGGATGCCTTCCGCAGCGACCCACCGGCCCACCTGTGCGTTGGCCTGGTACTTCAGGACATGGGGATAGACGTGCCCGTTCAGGGCGAAGGCCAGCGCGCACCAGGTCCAGAAGGTGATGGGCAACACGCGCTCCGGCAAGGATCGGCTTCTTGTGAGAAGGATCACCATAGCGGGCACGATCAGCAAGAGCAGCACAAAGGGCCAGGAGCCTTCGGGGAAAGACCAGCCGACCAAGGCCATGGCCAATAGCCACACCAGCGACAACAGGACCAGATGCGCACGCTGAAGCCATGCCGGCAGTCCATTGCCGAAGGCCGAAGCACCGACGATGGCCAGGAGCGGAACGATGGGATAGAGATAGTGCGGCAGCTTGAACTGGGAGAGCGACAGCGCCACGAAGAGCACCACGCTGCCGACCAGCGATCCATAGTCGGGAAGCACCTGCCTCCGGACCAAGCGCATTATACCGGCGGCCACACCGGCCAGAACGAAGACCGTCCATGGCAGCATGAGCCAGGGTACCTCATGGGCGAAGTACAAGAAGGTGGAATCATCCTTCCAGCGATTCTCTCCGGTGATGCGACCGAAGCTCTGTTCCCAGAAGTAGAAGCGCAATCCATGAGCGCCATGCTGCTCGTACAGGCCGATGCACATGGGCAGCAGGAGCAATGCGATCAGCACCGGCACCAGCAGGACACGCGCATCGCGCAGCACCCACCATTGGCGTGTGAGCAGCACCTGCGCGCCCAAGGCCACGACCGGTGCCACCAGCCCCATCGGTCCCTTGGCGAGCATGCCCGCCGAGATCGCCACGGCCGTGTACACCAGCCAGGGCAGGGTGCGCCGCTGGAGCCATTCCGCACCGGTCCAGATGGCGGTGATCACCGAGGCGGCCAGCATCGTATCCGTGCGCACGTCGTTGGTCATGAGCAGGAACGCCGCCGTGGAACCATAGATCAGCGCAGCGATGCGCGCCGTGGGATGTGGATGGAAGAGCCGCGCATAGCGATAGGTGGACCAGATGCCCAGAAAAGCGAAGAGGATGCTGGGGAGCTTGTAGCTCCAGGCATGCACCCCGAACAGCGCGTAGGAGATAGCGGAGCTCCAGAAGAGCAGGGGCGGCTTATCGAGGTAGTCCCTGCCCCTGAAATACAGCTTGAGGGGATCCTCCTGCGCGAGCATGTCGCGGGCCATGATGGCATACTGGGCGGCATCCACCTCCATCACGTCCAGGACGGCACCCATGGCGGCCACCACGCACAGCGCCAGCCACATCCAGCCCTGGCCTGGCCCCCACCTGTTCGTGCCTTCCGTTCGGTCCATGCGCCCGCGGGCTTCCGTGGCCACCACGGCCACCTTGGGCCGCAAGTTCGCATCTGGTCGGGCATGCAGCACCGGGACCGAACGATAATCCTTGTTAAACGGACGACGGTGCCCGTGCGGCATCCCGTAACATTGCGTCCGGTCACGCCCACCATGGGGCAGGCCGCACCCATGGGTCGAAGGGCGATCGGCACCTTGATGTTACTGGCCACGCTGAGCGTCATCGGCGTGGTGGTCATCCAACTGCTCTGGCTGCGCCAGGCCTCACGCTACCGGGAGGACCAGTTGGCCCTGAACCGGGAGCAGGCGACACAGCTGGAGAAACAGTTCAACGACCGGGTCATCATCGCACTGACCGACGTCACCGAACAGATCCTGTCCATCACCAAGGACCCTTCGGACCTGTACGATGCCGTGAAGCAGGAACGGCCCAACTACTTCGCGGTCACCATCAACGACACGCTCCACCCCTACCTGCTGGAGGCGTTACTGCGCAAGGAGTTCAGCCGAAGGAACATCCTGGAGGACTTCGAGTACGGCATCTACGACTGTTTCACGGACAGCGTGGTGTACGGCAACTACGTGAGCCTGGACACCCTGTCCACCGATACCGTGCCCCACAGCAAGCTGCAGAAACTGGACAAGGACGGACACTACTTCGGGGTATACTTCCCCAAGCGCAAGAGCACCTTGTGGGAGGCGGAGGCGACCAGCGGATGGACCTGGATCTTCCCGGCGGTGGTCACGCTCATCGTGTTCAGCTTCTTTGCCTACAGCGTATGGGTGATCCTGCGCCAGAAGAAACTGAGCGAGATGAAGAACGACTTCATCGGCAACATGACGCACGAGCTGAAGACACCGATCAGCACCATCGCCCTGAGCAGTGAGGTGATCAGCGATCCCGCCATCGTGCACGAGCCGGAGCGATTGCAGGCCTATGCGCACATCATCCGCAGCGAGAACGAACGGCTGCGCACCCAGGTGGAGCGTGTGCTGCAACTGGCCACACTGGACAAGGGCTCCCTGGAGCTGAAGCCCGAAGCAGTGGACATGCATGTGATCGCGCGGGAGGTGGCCGAGCATCTGCTGCTGCCCCTGCAGGAACGGCGCGTACGACTGGACCTGAAGCTGGAGGCCAGCAGACCCGTGGTGAAAGGCGACCGGGTGCACCTGATGAACGCCCTGACCAACCTGGTGGACAATGCGCTGAAGTACGGTCCGGAAGATGCCACCATCGAGCTGCGCACCAACGACCACGACGGCCAGCTGCACCTGCACGTGCAGGACCACGGCATCGGCATCCATCGGGACGACCTGAAGCACATCTTCGAACGCTTCTACCGCGTCCATACCGGCAACGTGCACAACGTGAAGGGCTTCGGCCTGGGCCTGCACTATGTGCGGCAGATCGCGGAGGCGCACGGCGGACGCGTCACCGTGCAGAGCGAACCCGGCCAGGGCAGCACCTTCTCCCTGCACTTACCCGCCATCGCCTGAACCAGCGCAGCATCACCACCATGAGCGAGATCAAAGCCAGTATCCTGTTGGTAGAGGACGACCAGAACCTGGGCTTCGTGGTGCAGGATGCACTGAAGCGGAAGGGCTACCACGTGCACCTCTGCCGCGATGGCAAGGAAGGCCTGAAGCAGTTCAACGAACATCCCTACGACCTCTGCGTGCTGGACGTGATGCTTCCCCAGAAGGACGGCTTCAGCCTGGCGGAGGATATCCGCCTCATCAACCGGGAGGTCCCCATCGTATTCCTCACCGCCAAGACCCAGACGGAGGACCGCATCGCAGGTTTCAAGGCCGGTGGTGATGACTACCTCACGAAGCCCTTCAGCCACGAAGAGCTCATCCTACGGATCGAGGCCATCCTGCGGCGCACGCATGGCCGGGAGGACGACCCGCGCGACCGCGAACGCTTCGAGGTAGGCGAGTTCACCTTCGACCACCGCAACCTGATGCTGAGCCACGCCACCGAAGAGCGCAAGTTGACCCGCAAGGAGTCCGAAGTGCTGCGCCTGCTGTGCATGCATCGCGACCAGGTGCTGCCCCGCGAGCTGGTGCTGAACATGGTGTGGGGCGATGACACTTACTTCCTGGGCCGCAGCCTGGATGTCTTCATCAGCCGACTGCGCAAATACCTGAAGGCCGACCCCAGCGTGCAGATCGTGAACGTGCACGGTGTGGGCTTCAAGCTCGTGATGGATCGCTGACAAACAGTCCGGGGGAGACGAGACCCTGCCGGTGCGCGACGAGCGCACCTTCCACCGGTCCGACCCCGGTTCCCTCTATCTTCGCTCCACAGCGCGTTCTGCAAGGCGCGCTTCACTTGCTTTCTCATCACCCATAGATCTGGTCCAGTGCCATGAAACACGCCTACGCTGCCTTGCTCACTGCGCTTATGATCAGTTCTACGGCCCTGGCCCAGAACGATTGCGCCACCGCCATCCCCATCACGGCCGGCATCTTCGTGGTGGACACCGTGGATGGCGCCCAGATCCCACAACCCGTGTGTGCGAGCGGTGGCAACACCGCCACCAACGGCGAATGGTACACCTACACGCCCACGGCCAACTACAGCCTGGTGGTGACCACCGACCTGGCCGAGAACACCGGGCGCGACACCCGGGTGCACGTGTACACCGGAACCTGCGGCAACCTGGTGTGTTTTGACGGCGACGATGATGCCGGCAGCGGTTACCTCTCCTACGCCTATTTCAACGTGCAGGCCGGCGTCACCTACACCATCGCCTTCGATGACCGCTGGGATGCCAATGGCTTCACCTTCCAACTGATCGAGGGGGCACCCTTCGCGGAGGAGGTGGGCTTCACCAACCTGGCCATCCCCACGGCGGGCAGCATGCGCGCCATCGTGGACATGAACAATGACGGGCTGGATGACGTGGTGGCCGTCACCAGCACCAACGTGAACATCAACTATCAACTGGCGGCGGGCGGCTTCAACACCGTGAACATCGCCACGGACAGTGCCTACAACACCCCCAGCTGGAGCCTCTGCGCCGGTGACCTGGACGGCAACGGCCTCAATGACCTGGTATACGGTGGTGGGCAGGGCGTGACCCTGATGTTCGCCCAGGAAGGGGGTACCGCGTTCGTTGACTCCTCCTATGCGCAGTACGTCTTCTGCCAGCGGACCAACATGGTCGACATGAATAACGATGGCAACCTGGACGCCTTCGTCTGCCATGACGTTGCCCCGAACGTGTACCTGCTGAACGACGGCAATGGGGAGTTCCTCTGGAACCAGGGCGGACTGGGTGACACCCAAGGTGGTGGCAACTACGGTTCCATCTGGACCGACTTCGACAACGACGGCGACATGGACCTGTTCATCGCCAAGTGCCGCGGTGGCAACCCCGTGGTGAGCACCAACCAACTGCACCGAAACAATGGCGACGGCACCTTCAGCGAGGTGGCCGCCCAGTTCAACCTGGCGGACCCCATGCAGACCTGGAGCAGCGCCTGGGGCGACTTTGATAACGATGGCGACATGGATGCCCTGGTGGGCGCCAGTTCCTTCGCGGCCGGGGGCCACAAACTGATGCGCAACGACGGCACGACCTTCACCGATATCACGGCGGGTTCCGGCTGGGACACCTTCACCGGCACCAGCATCGAGCACATCACGCATGACTTCAACAACGATGGCTGGCTGGATGTGATGGGCGGGGGCAGTTCCATCCTCATCAACAACGGCGACATGACCTTCACGCCGAACCCGGTGGGCTTCGACGTGGGTGCCGTGGGCGACCTGAACAACGATGGGGCGCTGGACGTGATGAACAGCGGTACGGCCCGCATCAACGACGGCACCAACAACAACTGGTTGCGCATCAACACGGTGGGCACCGTGAGCAACAACAACGGCATCGGCGCGCGCATCATCATCACCACCCCCTCGGGCCAGCAGATCCGCGAGATCCGCAGCGGTGATGGCTTCCGCTACATGAGCACGCTCTTCGCCCACTTCGGTCTGGGGCAGGACAGCGAGATCCTGCAGGTGCAGATCAACTGGCCTTCGGGCATCGTGAACGTGTGGAACGATGTGGACATCAACTCCTCCATCACCATGGTCGAGCAACTGAGCACCGACGTGCGCGAGCAGGTCGCCATGGACCTGCTGCTGTATCCCGTGCCTGCCAATGACCACTTGGTGGTGAGCGGCAGCGGCCTGGCCAACAGCATCGTGCGGGTGTTCAATGCCTCCGGCACGCAGGTGCACACCGGCTCCCTGCAGAACGACCGCCTCAATGTGAGCGGCCTGACGCCCGGCCTGTACCTCCTGGAAGTGACGAGCCCTTCGGGACCTGTTCGCAAGCCTTTTGTGAAGGACTAAGACTCCGCGACCGATCTGATCAAAGGGCCGGAGGATCACTCCGGCCCTTTGCTTTCCATGAATGGCCAGGCAACCCGAGGGCGGCCACCCTTCGTCACTCGTACATTAGGGGCCATAAGCCCATTTCGCAGGTGAACGCTCAGATCTCTTGGCTCTTGTTGGCCACCGCGCTGCTCATGTCCTGCAAGAAGGACAGCATGGTGGAGGAACCCGTTGTGCCCCCGGTGACTGCGCCCACGGGGGATGGGGTGAACTTCAACGCGGATGATGCCCCCTTCCCGGTGCTCTCCACCTACCGCTTCTTCACCGGCACCATGGCCGATCAGGTGCCGAACGAGGGCGTGCTGCCCTATGCGCCGATCACTTCCCTGTTCACGGATTACGCCAAAAAGAAGCGCTTCGTGTGGATGCCCGAGGGCGCTTCCGCCGCGTACAACGGCGACCACGATATCCTGAACTTCCCGGACGGGGCGGTGCTGATCAAGAGCTTCTACTACGAGAACGTGCTACCGGGCAATGTTCGCCGGGTGATCGAGACGCGCCTGCTTTTCAAGCGCAGCGGCAGCTGGTATTTCGCGGACTACGTGTGGAACGACGAGCAGACGGAGGCTTTCCTGGACCTGAACGGCAGCATGACGCCGGTGACCTTTGTGGATGAGGAAGGGACCCAGCGCAGCATCCAGTACCGCATCCCGAGCTCAGCCGAGTGCCAGACCTGCCACAAGGTGAGCTTCGACCCCATCCCCATCGGACCGAAACCGCAGAACCTGAACGGCCCCTACGCCTTCTCCGACGGTGTGCGGAACCAGTTGGAGAAATGGGTGGAGGTGGGCTACCTGCAAGCGGGCTACCCCGCGAACATCGCGACCACGGTGCGGTGGGACGACACGGCTGAACCCTTGGACCTGCGCGTGCGCTCCTATCTGGACATGAACTGCGCACACTGCCATGCGGACCTGCGGCACTGCAACTACCGGCCCATGCGCTTTGCCTACAACGAGAGCGACGACCTGGTGAACCTGGGCGTGTGTGTGCCTCCCGATGACCCGGTGGCGCCGGAATACACGCAGATCGTGGCGCGCGGCAACCCGGCGCGGAGCATGATGCACTTCCGGATGAGCTCCACCGACGAAACGGTGCGTATGCCCCTGCTGGGTCGCACCATCGCCCATGACGAAGGCGTCGCACTGATCACCGAATGGATCGAGAGCCTTCCAGGTACCTGTCCTTGAACCATTGCCCCAAACCACCTGAACACCCCATGCGTCTACCTATACTCATCGGACTGGCCTGTGTGCAGGTCCTTCCCACCGCGGCCCAGAACACCTGCCCCACGGCCCTGCCGATCGTCCCTGGCACCTATGTGGTGAGCGCAGTGGACGGTACGGAAGTGATCCCCACCATCTGCGCTTCGGGCGGCGGCACCCCCACCGCCTCGGAATGGTACACCTACACGGCCACCGAGGATACCACCGTGAGGATCAATACGGATGTGGCCGGCACCATCTTCGTGGACACCCGCGTGCACATCTACACGGGCACCTGCGGCGCGCTGACCTGCCTGACGGGCAACGATGACGGTGGCCCGAACCTGACCTCGATCGTCAGCTTCCCGGTGACGGCCGGTGTCACCTACACGGTGGCCTTCGACAACCGTTGGACCAGCCTAGGTTTCAGTTTCCAGCTGGCCTATGTCACCACCCCACCTCCCCCTCCGCCTCCGGTGGGCATCATCACCTTCACCGGGGTAGGCCAGGCCGTCAGTGGCAGTGGCATGTGCGTGGTGGACATGAACAACGACCAGTTGGATGACATCGTGGGCAGCAGCACCTCCAATGTGAACATCCTATACCAGCAGCCCGCCGGCACCTTCCAGTCCGTGAACATCATCACCAGTCCTGCCGACCACACCGCCTCCTGGAGCATTGCAGCAGGTGACATCGATGGCAATGGGTATAACGATCTGATGTACGGCGGTGGCCAGGGCTCCACCTTCATGTACGCCAACAGCACCGGGACGGGCTTCACGGAGGTCTCCTTCCCCAACTACATCTTCAGCCAGCGCACCAACATGGTGGACATCAACAACGATGGTCACCTGGACGCTTTCGTATGCCACGATGTGGATGCGAACGTGGCCTTCTTCAATGACGGGGAGGGCAACCTCACCTTCAACCAGGGCCTGTTGGGCCTGACCTGCGGCAACTACGGTTCGCTGTGGACGGACTACGACAACGACGGTGACATGGACATGTTCGTGGCCAAGTGCGGTTGCGATCCAGTGGACCTGCTGATGCGCAACAACGGCGACGGGTCCTTCACCAACGTGGCGCCCGAACTGGGCTTTGCGGACAGCCACCAGAGCTGGAGCAGCGCCTGGGGCGACTTCGACAACGACGGTGACATGGATGTGCTGGTGGGTGCCAGCAGCAGCGGCTACCACAAGCTGATGGAGAACAACGGCGACGGAACCTTCACGAACATCACCGCCGGTTCGGGCATCGACACCTTCACGGGCCAGAGCATCGAGTGGACCACCCATGACTTTGACAACAACGGTTACCTGGACATCCTGGGCGGCAACGGCCTGTTGATGAACATGGGCGACATGACCTTCGTGCAGAACGGATCATCGCCCGGCAACGGCCCCATCGGCGACCTGAACAACGACGGATTCCTGGACGTGTACACGGGCGGCACCATCCAGAGGAACAACGGGAACGACAACAACTGGCTGAAGATCGCCACGGTGGGTGTGATCAGCAACAGCAACGGCATCGGCGCGCGCATCACGGTGGTCACCCCATCGGGGACCTTCACGCGCGAGGTGCGCAGCGGTGATGGTTTCCGCTACATGAGCAGCATGATCGCCCACATCGGGCTGGGCGAGGAGACGGAGGTCACCTCAGTGACCGTGGCCTGGCCTTCGGGCATCGTGGATGTGCTGGAGAACGTGGACATCAACGGAACGGTGGTCATCACCGAAAGTCTGTCCACCGGCGTGAACGAGGTGGCAAGCGCGGAGCTGAGCCTCTTCCCCGTGCCGGCCCAGGACCACCTGATCGTGAACGGCCTGAAGGCACAGAACCAGCCCGTGCGCATCCTGGATGCCACCGGCCGCCTGGTCCTGCGCACTTCGCTGAGCACCGAGCGTCTGGCCATCGGCGAACTGCCCACCGGCGCCTACGTGCTCCAGATCATCACCGCGGAGGGTCCCGTGCAGCGGACCTTCACCAAGGAGTAAGATCACCACAGTGAACATGACAAAGGTCCCGGTCGGAAGGCCGGGACCTTTGTTATTTTGTGGTCCCCCGGAACCTGACGCACTGTTGGATCGTTCCTAGTTCAGCTCCCATGCGCAAACTTCAGTTCTCCGTCATCGCCCTGCTCCTGTTGGTGGTGCTGTCCTTCGCCTCCTGTTCGAAGGAAACCTTGGAAGAGACCCTGCCGAACGGGGCCTTGGGCACCAACAAGGTGGACTTCGACCTGGAACAGGTGCCCTACCCCACCCTGTCCGCCTACGGCTTCTTCCAGGGCAAGATGGCGCTGATGAAGCCTGCCGAGGGCGTGCTGCCCTTCGAACCCATCAGCGCGCTGTTCACCGATGAGGCAAAGAAGGCCCGTTTCGTGTGGATGCCTCCCGGGGTGCGTGCCAGCTACAACGGCGACCACGACGTGCTGAACTTCCCGGACGGTGCGATGCTCCTGAAGAACTTCTACTATGACAACGCCCAGCCCGGTGGCCAGCGCAGGCTGATCGAGACGCGCATGCTGTTCAAGCGGGCCGGTCAATGGGAGATCTACAACTACGTCTGGAACAGTGCGCAGACCGAGGCGTTCCTGGACCAGGTCGGCAGCACGGTCCCCGTGAGTTGGATCGATGAGGAGGGTATCACCCGCAACATCCAGTACCGGATCCCTTCCCTGGTGGAGTGCCAGAGCTGTCATCGCAAGTCGGGGTTGAACACCCCGATCGGGCCGGAACCACAGAACCTGAACTCGGACAAGTGGTATGCGAGCGGCCGTGAGAACCAGCTGAAACAGTGGGTGCGGCAGGGTTACCTGGAGCCGGGGTATCCGAAGAACATCACCACCGTGGTGGATTGGAAGGACCCCTCCCAGGACATCGACCTGCGTGCCCGTTCCTATCTGGACATCAACTGTGCGCACTGCCACGATGAAGGTCGCAGTTGCTCCTACCGCGCCATCCGCCTCGGCTTCGACCGTACGGACGACCCCGTGAACCTGGGCGTGTGCGTGGTGCCGGAGGAGCCCGTTTCACCCTTCTCACACATCGTGGCCCGCGGCAATTTGGGTCGTTCCGTCCTGCACTTCCGGCTGACCACGGATGATGAGGCCTTGCGGATGCCGTTGATCGGGCGCAGCATCGTGGATGAGGAGGGCGTGGCCATGATCGAGGAATGGATCACCTCGCAGGGTCCGCCCTGTCCTTGACCCGACGAAGGGCTGCGCTGATCGGACCAGAGTTGATCATTACCGGCTGCGCATCGCCGTGCGGTGGGGCGTGAAGACCACCACTGACGTACGTGCCATGACCCTTGCGGGTCAACCGCAATGCAGCGTGGATGGTGACCCTGTCAGACCGGGCCGTGCCACGCTCCGTGGAGATGTGTAAAGCAACCTCGGGCTTGGCACGGGACGGGGACGGCCCGTAGAACCACCCTCAGCGCACCACCGTCACGTGCCCCCGGCTGCTCACCTCGTTGGTGGGTTCGCAGGGGTCGCGGTGCTTCATGGTGTAGGCATAGACGCCGACCGGCACCTGCCCACCTGAAGTGGTGCCATCCCATTGGGCGGCGGGGTCGGTCGCGCTCCACACCAGGATGCCCCAGCGGTCATACACCGCCACTTCGTAGCCCAGTGCAGGGATATCCACCCTGTCGGGCCAGCGTTCGTTGATGCCGTCACCGTCCGGGGAGAAGGCGTTGGCCAGGAACAGCGTGGGCTCCGTACGCACGTCAACGGTCACCTCCAAGGTGTCGTTGCATCCGTTGGGCTGCGTGGCGTAGAGCGTGAAGGTGTGGAAGTCGTAGCGTTGAGCGTTGAAGCGGATGTAGCCGTTGCAATCGTTCGTCACCAGTTCATCACCGAAGAAAAAGGCACAGGAGTCGGTGTCACTGCCGAGCAGGATGTCCAGCTCCGGGGTGCAGGGGATCTGCGTGGCGGTGAAGATGGCGGGCACCTGAGCTTCGATGTAGATGCTGTCCAGCGTGGGCAGGCTGCCACAGCCCAGCGTGTCGAAGGCCTGCAGGCTGATGGGTTGGTATCCGCTCTCCGTGAACGAGATGAGGTCATTGTACGCGTTGCTGTATCCGTCCACGCCCCACCGCCACACCAGCGAATCGCCGTTGGTGGCCAGGGTGAGGACCTGCACCCGCACGTTCTGGCAGGCCGTGTCCGGGATCCCCATCACCGCCGTGGGGCTGGGCATCTCCATCAGCTCGAACTCGAACTCAGCTTCGCAACCATCCGCATCGATGGAGTTCACGGTGAATGTGCCCTCGGTGCCTACGGGGAAGGCGAGCGTGTTGGTGGTATCACCGGTGGACCACGCATAATAGAGCGGCTCATAACCCCCGATGGGCGTTCCCGTGAGGACGGGGGCATCGGAAGGGCAGTAAACGAGGTTGCCCAGGGCGATGATGCCGGGGTCCTCCAGGATCACCACCAGCTCCGAGATGCACATGGTCACGGGATCGGCGACGATGACGGTGTAGATGCCCGCCGGCAGATCGGTGATGGTGGCATCCGGGCCGGGAACACCGCCGTCCCATGAATAGACGAAGGGGCCACCCGAAAGGGTCTCCACGGTGGCGGAACCATCCGCCTCCCCTGCACAACTGATGGGCGTGGTGGATGTGGTGACATCACATTCCTCCTGACCGAAAAGGGCGAGGGGCAGCAGGGCTATGATCAGAAAGAGATAACGCATCATCGTCCGGAATGGTGATGGGACCCTCACGGGTGATGCGCGAAGTTCGTACATCCGGGCCGAATCGAAGTGTTAAAGCGGCAACCGGGTCTTCCGCGGCCCGGACACCCCCTGGAACGACCGGGGGCGCGCCCCCCCGGACACGCCCCCGCTCATTCATCACTTGGCCGGTCGTCAACCCGCCTGCAACAGGCGTTTCACCATCGCCGCGACCACGGATCCATCGGCCTTGCCGGCCAACTGCTTGTTCGCTTCACCCATCACGCGGCCCATGTCCTTCATGCCGGCCGCGCCCGTGGTGACGATCACCGCCTTCACTGCGACCTCGATCTCGTCCTCGCTCATGCGCTGGGGCAGGTAGGCCTCGATCACGGCGGCCTGCACCTCCTCCTCCTGGGCCAGGTCCGCCCGGCCTTGTTGGTGGTAGATGGCGGCACTCTCCTGCCGTTGCTTGTAGAGCTTCTGCAGGATCTTGAGGCCCGCACTTTCCTCCAACCCGGCCTGGGCGCCCTCCTTGGTCAGTTCGAGCAGGATGGCGCTCTTGATGGCCCGCAGGGCGTTGAGCCTGTCCTTTTCACGGGCAAGCATCGCCGCCCTGATGTCGGCATCGATCCGCTGTTGGAGGTCCATGGATGGTCGTTCGTGAGCAGGGTTGACGTTGATGGGTCCGTTGACTAGTCCACGTTGTCGTGCAGATAGGAGTTGTTGCGCTTGATCTCCACGCGGCGCTCACCGTTCTCATCGGTCTCCTCGCTGAGGGTGTAGCGGCTCACGGTGCTGTCGGCGCTGTGCTGGGCGTCTGATAGCTGGATGTTCTTACGCTTGTAGGCCGGCTCGCGCTCCATGTCGCTCAGGCCGTTGGGCGAACGGAGCTTCTGGGTCATCTCACGCACCTTGGCCACGCGCTCCTCCACACGCGCCTGATGCTGGTGCGGGCTCAGGCGGGCTTCGCTCACCTCGGGGGTTGTGGAAGTCATTGAACCGGCGATCTTATCCCCAAGCTGGTGCACGATCTTCTCCTCCTGCTGGGCGGGTGCGCTCGGCACCGGCTCGGAGGAACGCTGTACGAACTGCTCCACTTCGAACTCAATGGTGCGCTGGGGCGGCACGGCGATGCTCGGCTCCGGTGCGCTGACCGGTGCTTCAGGTGCCTTCAGGTAAGGCTCCTCGAAGACGGAAGGCACGGGTGGTGCGACGATGGCCACTGGAGCGCTCACCGACACCGGATTCACGATGGGCTGCGTGATCATCGTGGGCCGGTCGGCGTCCAAGGGGATCAGTTTGCGCTCCTCGGAAGGGCGCATCATCTCACCGGTCTGAGGGTTGGTCTGGAAACCGGTCGCGATCAGCGTGATGCGGATCTTCTCGCCCAGGCTTTCGTCTTTGCCGTAGCCCCAGATCACATCGGCGCTGCTTCCGGCGGCCTCCTGGATGTGCTCGGTGATCTCCGAGATCTCATCCATGAGGATCTCCTTGGTGCCGTACGTGATGTTGAAGAGGATGTAGCGGGCGCCACGGATGTCGTTGTCATTGAGCAGGGGCGAATCCAGGGCCTCCTGCGCGGCGCGCAGGGCGCGGTCCTCACCTTCGGCCTCGGACATGCCCATGATGGCCACACCGCTCTTGCTCATCACGGTCTTCACGTCCTCGAAGTCCACATTGATGGTGCCGGTATCATTGATCAGGCTGGCGATGCCGCGCGCTGCCGTCGTCAGCACGTTGTCGGCATGCTCGAAGGCATTGTCCAGGGAGAGGTTACCGTAGAGGTCGCGCAGGCGGTCGTTGTTGATCACCAACAGCGTGTCCACGGCCTTGCGCATCTCCTCAATGCCGTCCATGGCCTGCTGCTTGCGCTTGCGGCCTTCCCACTGGAAGGGGCTGGTGACGATGCCCACGGTGAGGACGCCCATCTCGCGGGCGATGTCGGCGATCACCGGTGCCGCACCGGTGCCGGTACCACCGCCCATGCCTGCGGTGATGAACAGCATTTTCGTGCGGGTGCTGAGCAGTTGGCGCACCTCGTCCAAGTTCTCCTGCACGGCATCGCGGCCACGCTCGGGGATGGAACCGGCGCCAAGGCCTTCGGTAAGGCCGACGCCGAGCTGCAGCTTCACCTGCACGGGGCTGATGTCCAGCGCCTGGCGGTCGGTGTTGCAGACGATGAAGTCCACGTTCTTGATGCCTTGCTCATACATGTGGTTCACGGCATTGCTGCCGCCACCACCGACACCGATCACCTTGATGATCGAGGCGAGCTCTTGGGGGATGTCGAATTTCATTGCTTGGGGGGGTTAAAGGGTCAGGGGGTCAAAAAGGTCGTCTTGGGAAGGGCTCAGTTCTCGTCGTCCTTGAGCATGTTGGAGGCTCCGGACATCACGCTGTCCAGCAGGCCGCTGAGGATGCCCTTGGAATGGCCCTTCACGGGGCTCTTGCTGGCGGCCACGCGGGCCTCCACGGGCTTGGTGCGGTGGCGTTCCAGGTGGTCGAAGCCTTTCATCACCAGGCCCACACCGGTGGCGTGCAGCGGGCTGGTGACGTCCTCCACCGCGCTCTTCGCGATGTGCTCGTTGGGGTAACCGATGCGCGTGCTCATGCCCGTCATCAGTTCCACCAGGTGCTTCAGGTGCTTCAGCTGTGCGCCACCACCGGTGAGCACGATGCCGGCGATGAGCTGCTTCTCCATGCCGGAGTTCTTGATCTCGAAGTAGACGTGCTCGAGGATCTCCTCCATGCGGCTCTGGATGATCTCGGCCAGGGTGCGCAGGCTGATCTCCTTGGGGTCGCGACCGCGCAGCCCCGGGATGCACACCACCTCATTGTCCTTGTTCTCCGAGGCCAGTGCGCTGCCGAACTTGGTCTTCAACTGCTCGGCCTGCTCCTTCATGATGCCGCAGCCCTGGCGGATGTCCTCGGTGACCACGTTCCCACCGAAGGGGATCACGGCCGTGTGGCGGATGATGTTGTCGAAGAAGATGGCGATGTCCGTGGTACCACCACCGATGTCCACCAGCACCACACCGGCCTCCTTCTCCTCCATGCTCAGCACCGCATCGGCGCTGGCGAGGGGCTCCAGGATCAGCTCGGTGACGTTGAGGCCCGCACGGTGCACGCACTTGTTGATGTTGCGCGCTGCGGTGACCTGCCCGCTGATGATGTGAAAGTTGGCCTCCATGCGGATGCCGCTCATACCGATGGGATCGCGGACCCCCTGCTCATTGTCGATGATATACTCCTGGGGCAGCACGTGGATGATCTCCTCACCGGGCGGCATCACCAGGCGGTAGGTCTCCTCGATCAGCTGGTCGATGTCCACCTGTCCGATCTCCTCATCGAGGCTCTCGCGCATCTTCATGCCGCGGTGCTGCATGCTGCGGATGTGCTGTCCGGCAATGCCCACGTTCACCGTTCCGATCTCCACACCGGCGCTGTCCTCGGCCATGCGCACCGCAGCGATGATGCTTTCCACGGTCTTCTGGATGTTGGCCACCACGCCGCGGCTGACCCCATCGCTACGCGATTTGCCCATGCCGAGGATCTCGATCTTGCCTTGTTCATTCTTGCGCCCGACGATGCAGGCGATCTTGGTCGTGCCGATGTCCAGGCCGGCTACGATGTCTTGATGTTGGTCCATGGTCTGTGCGGAGTGTTAGGGCGTTGTTCGTTTGGTGCATACGACCTGCTCGGCGAAGCGCAGATCGATCCGGTCATATCGTCGCCAGTCGGCCAGGGGCATGCCCTTGGCATAGAAGAGGCGCAGTTTGGCGAAGCGTTGGTCCAGTTCGGACCCATCGCCGATGAGGACGCGGTGGCTGCCCACCTTGGGGATCACTTCATACTCGCCCTCAGCGTTCACCACCAGCTGGTCCACCAAGGCGTTCCAGAACGGGTCCTTGCGGATGAAGGTGGCGATGCGGTGGATATCGTCGGAGCGGTAATGTTGCTGGAGACTGTCGTTGCTGAAGATGTCGAGCACACCGTCCCGTGCTCCGGGTTCGTTGAGGGCACCGGTCACCACCAGCACCCGTGCGGCATGGGCCAGGTCAGTGGGCATGGTCCATCCTTCGCGGTCGATGTAGAAACCGGTCCCGTCGCTGTTGATCACGCGCACGATGGGTTCGCGCTGTTGGACCTTAACGTGCAGGACGCCGTCCATGGTATGGTACACCTCGGCCTTGGCCACGCAGGGGATACTGCGCAGTCGCTGCTCGATGGTGGTCACATCCACTTCGCCGATGGTGCTTCCCATCACGGCGATGCCTTGGTCGAGCACTTCGCGGCGCACGGAGGCCTCATCGATGAAGTGCACACCCTCCGCCCCCGTCACGTGGACCCGGAGGTCGGTGATGGGCGTGCGGTCGGCCGTGCGCTCCACAAAGCCCAGGGCCAGCGCGATCATGAGGACCCCCAGACCAATACCGAGCGGACGGAGATATCGCTTCAGCTTTTTCATGGGAGATGGCGTTCGTTCAACAGGCGTTCAATGGCAGGGACCGAGCGATCGACGTCGCCGGCACCCATCGTGAGGAGCACTTCGATCCGGCGATCCTTCAACAGTTCCAGCAGGCCTTCCTTGGTGCTGATGACCTTCGCTTCCATGGGCACCTGCTCCAGCAACCACTGGGAGGTGATGCCTTCGATGGGCTCCTCGCGTGCAGGATAGATGTCCAGCAGGATCAGTTCGTCCAAGGCGGAAAGGCTGCGACCGAAGTCGGCGGCCAGGTCACGGGTGCGGCTGAACAGGTGGGGTTGGAAAATGCCCGTCAGCCGTTTGCCGGGATGCAGTTCGCGCGCACTGCCGATGCAGGCGTCCAGTTCCTTCGGATGGTGCGCGTAGTCATCGATGAACACCACACGGGGGGTGTTGATGCGCACCTCGAATCGGCGCGAAACACCACGGAAGGAGGCCAGTCCATCGCGCAGCGCATCCGGTGTGACACCCTGGCGCAAGGCCATGGTGGCGGCTGCGATCGCGTTCTCCACATTGTGCCGGCCGGGCATGCCCAGCTGCAGGTCGCGCAGGGTATGGCCTTCGCTGACGAGATCGAAGACGTAGCGACCGTTCTCCACGCGTACATGATCGGCACGCGGTTCACCCGCATGGTCCAGGGCATAGACCACCGCCCGGGGATGTGTCGTGAAATGGGAGGCCACACGCTGGTGCACCAGCAGCAAGCCGGTGCTCAGCGCCGCGAACTCCGTGTAGGCCGCGAACATCGCCTCGGCCGTACCGTAGATGTCCAGGTGATCGGGGTCCATCGCGGTGATGATGGATTCGCTGGGATGCAGGCGCAGGAAGCTCCGGTCGTACTCATCGGCCTCCACCACGTTGACCACGGCATCATCGTTCAACAGCACGTTCGTCCCATAATTCACCGCGATGCCACCGAGGAAGGCGTTGCACTGGACGCCACCGGCGGTGAGCAGGTGTGCCAGCATGGTGCTCACGGTGGTCTTGCCATGCGTGCCGGCCACGGCGATGGTGCGTCGGTCTTCGGTGACCATGCCCAGCACCTCGGCACGTTTCAGGATGCGGGCGCCACGGTCCTCCCAGTACGTGAGCAATGGGCTGGACACGGGCACCGCCGGTGTGCGCACCACCATCACCTCGCCGGGTGCGGCGCTGCGGAAGGCCTCGGGGATCAGCTGCGGGTTCTCGTTGAACTGCACCTCGATGCCTTCGCTCTGCAACTGGTTCGTGAGCTCGCTGGGCGTGCGGTCGTAGCCGGCCACCTCGGCACCGCGGCGACGGAAGTAGCGCGCAAGTCCGCTCATGCCGATGCCACCGACACCGATGAAGTAGAACCTATGTCCGCTCAGCCTGCTCATGCGCGTGCCAATCGAATGACCTCAGCGGCGATGGCCTCCGCCGCGTTGTGTGTACCCAAGCCTGCGATGGCCGTGCGCAGGCGTTCCAATGCTGTCCGGTCGGTGATCAGGGAGATCACCAGGGGCCCGAGCTGTTCCACGGTGTCCACGTCGCGCAGCAGCACGGCGGCACCACGATCGGTGAGGGCACGGGCGTTGTGTGTCTGGTGGTCCTCCGCCGCGGTGGGCAATGGCACCAGGATGCACGGCTTCTGCACAAGGGACAGCTCGCTCACGCTGATGGCCCCGGCGCGGGACACCACCAGGTCGGCCACAGCGTAGGCCAGGTCCATCCGGGTGACAAACTCGTGGACCTTGCAATCCGTGTAGCCGATGGCGGCCACGGCCTGCTGTGCCTGCTGCAGGAAAGGCGTTCCCGTCTGCCAGATCACCTGGATCCCGGCTTCCTGCCAGCTCTTCAATGCGGCCTCCACGCCCCGGTTCACGCCACGGGCGCCAAGGCTTCCACCGGTGATGAACAGGATGGGGCGGCCCTCCTGTAGACCGAACTCCTCCATTCCCCGCGGACGTTTGCCGGTGAGGCGCACCACATCCTGGCGGACGGGATTACCGGTGAGGAGCACCTTGTCCTTCGGGAAGAAGCGGTCCATGCCGGCGTAAGCCACACAGATGCGCTTGGCGCGGCGTGACAGGTGGATGTTGGTCCTTCCCGGGAAGCTGTTCTGCTCCTGGATCAGTGTGGGCACACCCATGCGCTGTGCGGCGGCGAGCAGGGGACCGCTCGCGTAGCCACCCACTCCTACGGCCACGTTCGGGCGGAAGGACCGGACCAGCGTCCGGGCCTTGAGCATGCTGCGGAGCACCTGCCAGGGCAGCGCGAGGTTCTTGACGATGGAGCCCCGTTGGAATCCACGGATCGGGAGGCCTTCGATGCGGTAGCCGGCCGCCGGCACCTTCTCCATCTCCATCCTTCCTTCGGCGCCCACGAACAGGAACTCGGCATCCGCCTCGCGCTCGCGCACGGCGTTCGCGATGGCGATGGCCGGGAAGATGTGACCGCCGGTGCCTCCACCGGAGATCATCACCCTAAGCGACTGATGTCCTTGGGCGTTGTTCATCGGTGGATGGGGTGGACGGTTCTTCAAGGCTTCGGCTCACGCTGAGCACGATACCGATCGCGAGGCAGGTGAACCAGACCGAGGTTCCGCCCATGCTCACCAGGGGCAGGGGCTGTCCGGTAACGGGTACAAGATTGACGGCCACGGCCATGTTGATCATGGCCTGGAGGACGAGCATGAGGCTGAGCCCGACGGCGACGAGCGATCCGAAGGGTTTGTCGCAGCGGTGTGCGATTCGCACCGCGCGGAGCAGGAGGATGAGGTAGAGGAGCAAGAGGCCCAGACCGCCCAGGATGCTGCCGTACTCCTCGATGATGAAGGCATAGATCATATCCGAATACGGGTGCGGCAGCCAGTTGCGTGAGGCACCACTGCCCGGGCCGTTGGGCAGCAGACCACCCGAGGCGATGGCGATCTTGGCGTGCTCCACCTGGTAGTTGGCATCACTGTCCGCTTCACCGAAGCTCGAGATCCGCTTCTCCCAAGTCTCCACGCGGGGAAGCACGCCCAGGTCGAAGGCCTCGTTGACCATGATCAGCAGCATGAAGGCCCCCACTGCGAGACCCACGATGGAGAGCAACCATTTCATGGGTACCTGGCCGATGAACATGATGATCATGCAGAGCAGGAACAGCAGGGCCGCCGTGGAGAAGTTGGCGGGCAGGATCAGTCCGCAGATGACCCCAACGGGCAGCATGAGCTGGAGCACCACATCGCGGAAGGTCCATTCCTGGTCATGGTGTTTGCCCAGCACCCGCGCGAGGTAGACGATGAGCACCACCTTGGCCAGGTCGCTCGTCTGGAAGCTCTGGTTGATGATGGGGATGGTGATCCAGCGGCTGGCATCGTTGATGTTGGAGCCCAGCAGCAGCGTGAGCAACAGCAGGGCACCGGTGATGGGAATGACCAGCTGCGAGAGGCGCGAATAGATGGTGTACTTCACCATGGAGGCGTAGTACATGATCACGCCACCGCTGAGCAGCATGAGGCCGTGCTTGAACAGGAAGTGCAGGGTGCTGCCTCCCTCACGTTTGAAGGCGAGCGAACTGATCGAGCTGTAGACCGCGAGCAGGCTGATCAGCCCCAGGAAAAGGGCCGTCATCCAGATCACGCGATCGCCGCGCAGCTTATTGATCAGTGTGTTCATACGCTCGTAGTCGTTCGATTCAAGCCTGAAGGTCCCTCACCGCACGCCTGTACTCGGCTCCACGCTCCTCATAATTGGCAAAGCCGCAGCCGCTCGGACAGGCCGGACTGAAGAGCACCAGTTCGCCCGCCTTCGCCAGTTCGCGCGCCAGGAAGACGGCCATGCGCACGTCATCCGCGAGGAACACGTTGCCACCGTCGGTGAAACCCTGCTCATCGGCGGTCACCCCGAAGAGCACGATGGCCGAGACGCGTTCGGCGAGCAGTTCCTGGGCATAACCATCGGCCAGGTCATCGCTCCAAGCGCCGGCGATCCACACGGCCTTTCGGTCCAAGGAACCCAGCGAGCTGAGGGTGGCATCCAGGAAGGTCGAACGGCTGTCGTTGATGTAAAGCACCTCGTTCACCGTGGCCACCACCTCCATCTGGTGGGAAGCACCGGGGCCGGCCAGCGCTGCGGCCTTGCGAGCCTCCAACAGTTGTCCGCCCACCACGCGTAGTGGGGCTTCCAACGGGTTCTTTTCGTTGCTCATGGTCGTATGGGGATCAGAGTGAACGGACCGCGACCTTGAAGCGGCGACCGCGCTCCTCGTAGTTCTCGAACAGGTCGAAACTGGCGCAGGCCGGGCTCAGCAGCACCACATCACCCGGTTCGGACAGGGCATAGGCGGCCTGAACGGCATGCTCCGCGCTCTGCGTTTCCACCATGTCCTTCACCAAGTGGGCGAAGGCCTTGCGCAGCTTCGCGTTGTCGCTGCCCAGGCACACGATGGCCTTCACCTTCTGCTTCACCAGTTCCACCAGGGTGCTGTAATCATTGCCCTTGTCCACACCGCCCACGACCCACACCACGGGCTTGTCCATAGTCTCCAGTGCGTACCAGGTGGAGTTGACGTTGGTGGCCTTGGAGTCGTTGACGAAGTCCACGCCGTCCACGTTGGACACATGCTCCAGGCGATGCTCCACGTTCTGGAAGTCGCTCAGGCTTTCGCGCACGGTCTCCTTGCGGATCTCCAGGACGCGCGCAGCGATGCCGGCCGCCATGGAGTTGTAGGCGTTGTGCCTTCCTTTCAGTGCGAGTTCAATGATGGACATGTCGAAGGTGGTTTGGTCGGTGGTGATATGAATGCGATCGTTGGCAAGCCAGGCCCCATGGGTCAGGGTCCGTTCGATGGAAAAAGGCCACAGGCGGGGCTTCACGCCGTGTCCGGAAAGCCAGGTGTTCGTTTCGGGATCATCCGCGCAGTGGATGAAATGGTCCTCGGCCCGCTGGTTCATCAGGATGCGGAACTTGCTGGACACGTAGTTCTCCATCCGATACTGGTAGCGGTCCAGGTGATCGGGCGTGATGTTGAGCAGGACGGCGATGTCTGGTCGGAAGGTGCGGATGCCGTCCAGCTGGAAACTGCTCAGTTCAAGCACGTACCAGGCCTTGTCGCCATCGGCCACGAGGCCCGCGAAGCTGGTGCCCACATTGCCCCCCACGGCCACGTCGATGCCGGCCTTCTGCAGGATGTGATGGGTGAGCAGTGTGGTAGTGGTCTTGCCGTTGCTGCCCGTGATGCCGATGATGCGGCCCGTGCAGTAGCGGTAGGCGAACTCGATCTCGCTGATCACGGGGATGCCCCGTTCGTTCGCGGCGACCACGAGGGATGCGCTGTCAGGGATGCCGGGGCTCTTCACGATCTCCGTGGCCTCGAGGACGCGCTCCGCGCTGTGCCCTTTCTCCTCGAAGGCGATCCCCATGCGCAGCAGTTCGTCCCGGTACCTGGGTTTGATCACCCCGGCATCGCTGACGAACACGTCCAGGCCGCGTTGCTGGGCCAGCCGCGCCGCGCCCACACCGCTCTCCTGAGCACCAAGGATCACAAGCTTCGTCATCGGAGCTTGAGGGTTACGATGGACAGGACGGCCAGCATGATGCCCACGATCCAGAAGCGCGACACGATCTTGCTCTCGTGGATGCCCTTCTTCTGGAAGTGGTGGTGAAGCGGCGACATCAGGAAGATCCTGCGCCCCTCGCCGTACTTGCGTTTCGTGTACTTGAAGTAGGAGACCTGCATCACCACGCTGAGGTTCTCCACGAGGAAGATGCCGCAGAGCACGGGGATCAACAGTTCCTTGCGCACCAGGATGGCCAGCGTGGCGATGATGCCGCCCAACGCAAGACTGCCGGTGTCGCCCATGAAGACCTGGGCAGGATAGGCGTTGTACCACAGGAAGCCGATGCAGGCACCGAGCAGGGCACCGATGAACACCGCCAGCTCACCGGAGCCGGGGATGTACATGATGTCCAGGTACTGTGCGAAAATGACGTTGCCGCTCACATAGGCCAGGATGCCCAGGGTCATCACCATGATCGCGGAGGTTCCGGTGGCCAGGCCATCCACACCGTCCGTGATGTTCGCGCCATTGCTCACCGCGGTGATGATGAAGATCACGACCAGGATGTAGATGATCCACGTGTACTGGCGGGCTTCGCGTCCGAACACCCCGAGGATCGAGGAATAGTTGAACTCGTTGTCCTTGATGAAGGGGATGGTGGTGTTCGGCGACTTGCGATTGAGCAGGTAGTGCACCGTGCCATCCTCTTCGGTGACGGTGTACACCTCCTTCTCGTCCAGCTGCTGTGCGAGCACCTCGGAGACCTCAACACGCGTACGGATCTCGGGGTGGAAGTATACCGTGGCCCCGATGATGATGCCCACGCCCACCTGGCCCACCACCTTGAACTTGCCGGCCAGGCCGCGCTTGTCCTTCTTGAAGACCTTGATGTAGTCGTCCAGGAAGCCGATGGCACCGAGCCATACGGTGCTCACCAGAAGCAGGATGATGTAGATATTGTCCAGCTTGGCGAACAACAGCGTGGGGATGATCGTCGCGGAGAGGATGATCAGCCCACCCATCGTCGGGGTGCCCTGCTTCTGGATCTGTCCTTCCAGGCCCAGGTCGCGCACGGTCTCGCCCACCTGCATGCGGCGCAGGAGGTTGATGATGCCCTGCCCCCACCACAGGGAGATGAGCAGCGAGGCGAACACCGCCATCGCTGCGCGGAACGAGATGTAGTTGAACACCCCCGATCCGGGAACGCTGAAACCGATCGCTTCGAAGAGGTGGTACAGCATTACTTGTGCAGCAGTTCAAGGGTTTCCTTCAGCACGGCAACATCGTCGAAGGGGTGCTTCACCCCCTTGATCTCCTGGTAGGTCTCATGGCCCTTTCCGGCCAGCAGCACCACATCACCGGGCTTGGCCATTCCGACGGCCTGACGGATGGCCTCGCGACGGTCCGCGTTCACCCACACGCGGTGCTGGTCGGCGACGGGCACGCCGCTGCGCATCTCGGCGAGGATCGCCATGGGGTCCTCGCTCCGCGGATTGTCGCTGGTGAGCACCACATGACCGCTGAGCTCCGTCGCGATGCGTGCCATGACCGGGCGTTTGGTGCGATCGCGATCGCCACCGCAGCCCACCACGGTGATCACCTGTTCATGGTCTCCGCACACCTCATTGATGGTGGATAGCACGTTCTTCAAGGCATCGGGCGTGTGGGCGTAATCCACGATGCCGATGATGCCGCTGGTGCTGCGCACCAGTTGGAAGCGGCCGCGTGGTGGCTCGAGGTCGCTCAGGGCGGTGAGCACGTTCAGCGGTGCCGCGCCCAGCAGCGTGGCCGTGGTGTACACCGCCAACAGGTTGGAGGCGTTGAACTCACCGATCAAGCGGGCATAGACATCATGCCCATCGATGTTGAGGTGCAGTCCGGTCAGTTGGTTCTCGATGATGCGTGCACGGTGGTCCGCCATGCCCTTCACCGCGTAGGAACGCTTGGTGGCCTTGGTGTTCTGCAGCATCACGGCGCTGTTCGCATCATCGGCGTTCACCAGCGCGAAGGCGCTGGCGGGCAGGTGATCGAAGAAGCGCTTCTTGGCCTTGATGTATTCGGCGAAGGTGCCGTGGTAGTCGAGGTGATCGTGCGTGATGTTCGTGAAGATCCCGGCGGCGAATTGCAGACCCGCGATGCGCTCCTGCACCACGCTGTGCGAGCTCACCTCCATGAAGCAGTGCGTCACCCGTTCGGCCAGCATCTCGGCCAGCAGTTCATTGAGGCGGACGGCATCCGGCGTGGTGTGCGTGCTGGGGATCGTGCGTTGACCGATGCGGACCTCCACCGTGCTGATCAGTCCGCACTTGTAGCCCAACGCGCGGAACAGGCGGAAGAGCAGTGTGGCCGTACTGGTCTTGCCGTTGGTGCCCGTGATGCCCACGAGCTTCAGCTTCCGGGAGGGTTGATCATGGAAATTGGCGGCCAGCAGCCCCAGGGCCTCGGCAGCGTTCGGCACGCGGACGTAGGTCACCCCTTCCTTCAGGTCGACAGGGAGCTCTTCGCAGATGATGGCACTGGCACCCGCCTCCACCGCCTTGGCGATGAAGGCATGACCATCCACCTGGGTGCCGCGGGTGGCCACGAAGGCCGTGAACGCGGTGACCTGCCGGCTGTCGAATGCGATCTTCTCGATGGCCGTGTTGGTCGAACCCACCACCTGCTCGATGCGCACCTTGTAGAGAATGTCCTTCAGCAGCTTCATGCCAGCTCAATGAGTATGGTGGAGCCTTGTCGGGCACGTGTTCCCGGCGACAGGGACTGCCGCTTGACCATGCCGTTGCCGTTGATGCGCACGCGCAGTCCACGGTTCTCGAGGAGGTAGAGGGCGTCCTTCAGGCCCATGCCCAGCACATTGGGCACCAGGTCCATGGCATCCGAGGGGATGCCGCGCGGCTTCAGCACCACGGTGCTATCGCCGGCCTGGGTGGTCACCCATTCGGATTCCCCCTCCTGAACCATCGGCAGTCCAAGGCCGTCAAAGGCTTTGCGCAGATCGCCGGCATGTCCGCTGAGGCTTACCGGGGTCCGCGGTCCGCTCACCACGGCCAGTTGCTGCTCGGACTGTAGTTCAAGTCGGTTGCTGTAGATCTTGTCCGCGATCTCCTTGAAGATGGGGCCCGCCACCACGTTCCCGTAGTAGCCGCTCATGGTGGGACCGTTGACCACGACGATGCAGCTGTACTTCGGCGCATCGGCGGGGAAGAAGCCCACGAAGGAGGCCTGGTAGCTCACCCCGTGCTGCTTGTAGCTGCCATTGCGGGCGATCTGCGCCGTACCGGTCTTGCCGGCGATGGCGAAGTGTGCCGCCCGCAGGTTGGTGGCCGTGCCGCTGTCCACCACGCCCTGCAACATGCCACGCACGATGTCGAGGGTTCCCTTGGAGGCGATGCGTTCGTTCATCACCTTGGGCTTGAACTCCTCCAGGGTGCGGCCATTGCGGGAGGTCCTGCTCACGAAATGGGGCTGCATCAGGCGTCCCTCATTGGCCACGGCGTTGTAGAAGACCAGTGTCTGCAGGGGCGTCAGCTGCGACTCGTAGCCGATGCTCATCCACGGCAGGCTCACACCGCTCCAGCCCTTCTCACCCGGGCCACGCAGCGTGGGCACCGGTTCGCCGGGGATCATCACGCCCGTGGGCTGATGGACCCCCATGCGCTGCAGGCCGGCGATGAAGCGCTTGGGGTCCTTGCCATAGGCCTTGGTCACGGCCAGGCTGATGCCCGTGTTGGAGGACAGTTCGAAGGCGCGCTGCACGGTGATCCGTCCGTATCCGCCTTCATGCGAATCCTTCATGATGCGATCATGGAATCGCACCTGCCCCTTCTTGGTATCGACCGTGTCGGTCGGCTTGATCAGGCCATCCTCGATGCCCACCATCAGCGAGGCCAGCTTGAAGGTGGAACCCGGCTCGGTGGCTTCGGAAACGGCGTAGTTCAGCGCTTCCACATAGGTGCTGTCCGAAGCACGCGTGAGGTTGCTCACCGCCTTGATGGCCCCGGTGGCCACTTCCATCACGATCACGCAACCGTACTGCGCTCCGTGCTTCGCCAACTGGGCTCCCAGCGCCGCATCCGCCACGTCCTGCAGGTTGATGTCGATGGTGGTGTGGATGTCCGAACCGGGCACAGGATCCACTCCTTCGCCATCATCGATGGGCATCCAGACCCCACCCGACAGCCGGCGTTCCAAGCGACGACCGGTGGTCCCTTTCAACCACTTGTCATACCCGGCCTCGAGCCCGATCGCACTGCTGTCGCGGAGCACATAGCCCACTGTCCGCGCAGCCAGACGGCCGAAGGGACGAACCCGGACGGTGCGTTTCTCGGTCACCAGTCCGCTCTTGAAGCGGCCCAGACGGTAGAGCGGGAAGGTGCGCAACTGCTGGACCTGGGTGTGATCGGCCTTGCGCTTCACCATGTAGTAGCGCTCCCTGCGGGCACGGGCATCCATCAGGTCACGCTTGTACTCGGCCTGGGTCCGGTCACCGAAGAGTTCGGCGAGGTGCCAGCTCAGGGAGTCGATGTTCGCGCGGAAAAGCTCATCGGTCAGGGCATCGGTCACCATGTCCATGCGCACGTCATACTCCGGCACACTGGTGGCGAGCAATCGCCCATCCTCACTGTAGATGTGACCGCGGTCGGGTTGGACCGTACGGTAGGTGGTGCTCACGGTCTCGGCCTTGGCCCTCCACTTGTCGCCTTCCACCAATTGGATGGTGAACAGCTTCACTGCGATGGCCAGAGCGAACAGCACCATCGCCAGGTAGACGATGTTGGCCCGCGCCTTCAGCTGTTTGGGATCGTTCATGGCGTGCGTGTCTTCTTGAGTTCACGCTCCGTGACCTCCACCTTGATGGGTGGCACCCGACTTTCGCGCAGTCCCAGGGCACCGATCCCGGCGGCCACCTGGCTCTGTTGTTCCTGCTTCTCCAACTGGGCACGCACCGTGATGTACTCGGAGCGCATCTCCTTCAGCGCCGAGCCGGTGCGGTCCAGGTCGCGCACCACACGCTCGGTATGGTAGCCGTAAGCGATGTAGACGATCATCATCCCGGCGCAGAACAGGATGAAGGACATGTTGCCGAGCACATGTTCCTTGGTGAGGAACTGGCCATTGATCACATTGATGAAGGACACGGGCATCTTGGGCCGTGCTGCGCCGGAAGCCTGTTGGGGCTTCACGGTCTCCTCTTCCTTCTTATCGCGCAGCTTGTTCACGTGCGTTCGGCTATTCTCAATCGGGCACTACGGGCCCGTGGGTTGGTCTCGATCTCCTGATCCGTGGGTTGGATCGCTTTGTTGCTCGAAGGGTTGAATGGCCTGGTGCGATTGCCGTAGAGGTCCTTGTTCTCCACACCGCCGACATCACCGCTGCGCATCCAGTTCTTCACCAGTCGGTCCTCCAGGCTATGGTAGCTCATGATCACCAGCCTGCCGCCGGGGCGGATCACTTCGGCGCTTTGGGTGAGGAGCACCTCCAGGGAGGCCAGCTCATCGTTCACGGCGATGCGCAGTGCCTGGAAGACCTGGGCGAGGAAGCTGCTTTCGCGGCCCCTGGGGGTCACCGGCCGCAGCGCCTCCACCAGTTGGTGGGTGGTGCCGATGCGGGTGTGGGCATTGGCCTCCACCACTTGCTTCGCGACCCGGTGCGCACCATCCACCTCACCATACGTGCGGAGCACATGCGTGAGGGTGGCCACATCCCATTGGGCCAGCAACTGGGCGGCGGTGCGCTTCGCCCGGTGGTCCATCCGCATGTCCAGCGGACCTTCAAAGCGGAAGCTGAAGCCACGGGACCCCGTATCGAACTGGTGGCTGCTGACCCCGAGGTCCGCGAGCAGGCCATCGACCGGCAGGGCGTGCAGGAAACGCAGATGATTGCGCATCCAGCGGAAGTCCGAACGCACCAAGGTGAACCGTTCGTCAGCGAGGGCATTGGCCCAGGCGTCCCGATCGCGGTCAAAGGCGATAAGGCGCCCGTGAGGGCCGAGCATCTCCAGGATGGC
The DNA here is from genome assembly GCA_945872795.1 of Chryseobacterium gleum. Lineage (GTDB taxonomy): Bacteria > Bacteroidota > Bacteroidia > Flavobacteriales_F > PHOS-HE28 > PHOS-HE28. The sequence continues at coordinate 61,810 of CAMCAZ010000004.1, read as the reverse complement.
CCGGCTGTGCCCACCGCCTCCGAAGGTGGCATCCACATAGATGCCATCCGGGCGGATGTTCAATCCTTCGAGACAGGCTTGTAAAAGAACGGGAGCGTGGTAATCACTGTCCATCCGAGTTGCCTAGGCTGCCCATGACATCCTCGGCAAGGGCAGTGAGGTCCACTTGCTCGCGCAGCATTTTGGCGTGTGCCTCCTTGCTCCAGATCTCCACACGGTCGACCATGCCGATCATCTTGATGTCCTTGCCGACACCGGCATGGTCCATCAGGTTCTTCGGCAGGAGCAGACGATCGCTTGCATCCAGCTCCAACGGGGTGGCCCCGTTCATGAAGCGCCGGATGAACTCGAGGTTCTTCTCCACGAAGCGGTTGAGACGCCGCATCATGGATTGGGTCTGCTCCCATTCGACCATGGGATAGAGCACGAGACAGGGCTTGAACACATCACGGTTGAGCACGAAGCCCTTCTGGAGCTCGCCATCGAGCTGCTTGCGTAACCCCGCAGGGAACGACAAGCGCCCTTTGGCGTCCAGTCTGAGATCGTATTCACCGATGAGGTTCAGCATGCCAGCGTTTGTGCGCGAGATGGACGCGAAAGTAGGCTAATCGCCCCACTTTCACCCACTTACTCCCACTTTAGCCCCTATTGTTGATAAAATTTCAACGGCCAAGCTAACGATATGTTGCAAAATGGCCTACTAAGACGAAGAAATACCCGGAATTACGCGGTGGGGAAAAGTGGGGGAAATGAACAACCCGGTGGGGCACATGGCCCTCCCACCTCACTGTCGACAGGGACCCTCCAAAGCTTCACCCCATGCGGCCACGGCACTGCCGGTCCCGTCCTCAAAGCGTCCACAGCGCTCTGTGGAAAGGCACGATCGGCGCGGGCTTCCCATGCACCCGATCCCGCTACCTTTGGACGGAACGCGATGTACCGATGGCAACCGATCGCACACTGAAAGAGGAGGGTGAATTCAGCTACCTGGAGGCCGGCGAGGGTGAACCCCTCGTCCTGCTCCACGGGCTGTTCGGTGCCCTGAGCAATTTCGGCCCGCTGGTGGATCACTTCAGCCCCAGTTACAAGGTGCTGGTGCCCATGCTGCCCCTGTATACGCTGCCCATGTTGAGCACCAACGTGGACAACCTGGCGCGCTTCCTGGAGCGCTTCCTCACCCACAAGGGCTATCCCCAGGTGAACCTGATCGGCAATTCACTGGGCGGGCATGTGGCCTTGGTTTACTGCAGCAGGCATCCGCAGAAAGTGCGCAGCCTGGTGCTTACCGGCAGCAGCGGCCTGTACGAGAACGCCTTCGGTGGGGGCTTCCCGCGGCGCGAGGACAAGGAGTTCATCCGCAAGAAGGTGGCCGTCACCTTCTTCGACCCCAGACACGCCACTGATGAGCTGGTGGAGGAATGCTACACGACGATCAACGACAAGGCGAAGTTGATCCGCATCCTGTCGCTGGCCAAGAGCGCCATCCGCCACAACATGGCCAGTGAGATCCCCAAGCTCCGGATGCCTGTGCTGCTCATATGGGGTAGACAGGACACCATCACCCCTCCCGAAGTGGCCGAGGAGTTCCACACCCTGATCCCGCACAGCGAGCTGCACTGGATCGACCAGTGCGGGCACGCGGCCATGATGGAACATCCGGAGCAGTTCAATGCCATCCTGGGATCCTGGTTGTCGCGGACCATCGGCTGATCCGATGCAGTGTCGTGCTGACAGAGAACCCATGACCGTGCGCCTGTCCTATCGCAGCACCCTGTTCACCTTTTCCAACGACCTGCTGCCATGAAGTCCCTACGCGCTGAACATTTGGGCAGTGGTCGCGAGGCCAAGCATTGGCCCAAGCCCTCGTTGCCCGAGTTCGCGTTCATCGGGCGCAGCAACGTGGGCAAGAGCTCCCTCATCAACATGTTGTGCCACATCAACAAGCTGGCCCGGGTGAGCAATACACCTGGCCGCACGCGCAATGTGGAGCACTTCAAGGTGGAGGGCACGCTGACCAGTGAGCGCCCGTGGATGCTGGCCGACCTTCCCGGGTACGGGTTCGCCAAGGCGAGCAAGGCGGAACGCGCCATCTGGGAGAAAATGATCCAGACCTACCTCAAGGAGCGCGAGAATCTCCAGAACGTGTTCCTGCTGGTGGATTCGCGGCTGGAGCCGCAGAAGAACGACCTCGACATGATCCAGTGGCTGGGAGAGACGGGCATCCCCTTCGTCATCGTCTTCACCAAGAGCGACAAGCTCAACCAGCCGAAGGTGCAGGCGAACGTGGCCCAGTTCAAGCGCAAGCTCAAGGAGAGCTGGGAGGAACTTCCCACCATGTTCATCACCAGCGCCGAGACCTCCAAGGGCCGCGATGAGCTGCTGGGCTTCATCGAAACGGTGAACGCCACCTGGGGCGGCAGCTGGACGGTGGTCTCGCACTACCCGGACACCGGGCCATGAGGGCGTCCTACTTTTTCAGTTCGGGGAGCATGTGCTCTGCGAAGTAGGCCGCGAAATCGCGCATCTGCGCTGCCATCTTCCCTTCACCGGTGGCCCGGTCGAAGGTGTCGGCCAGGGTCAGGATGTTCTGGTGGAAGAAGGCCTTCATCTCCTCCACGGTCATCTCCTTGGTCCAGAGGTCGATCCGCAGGGTGTTCCGCTCCTGCTCATCCCACAGGGCCAGCAGCACGGCCTTGCTCGAGCTTCGGACGCCCCCGTCCTCGGCCTCCCAATCGATGCGCTCGGGCACCTTGTTCTCATCGAGGTGAACGGTCAACTTGATCTCACTGGTCATGGCCATGGGGAGTGGGGCGGAGGGTGTGACGAAAAGAGTGTGGTGAAGGAATCGGAGAAGGCAAGGTCCCTGTTCACCGAGGCTTGTAGCTCTGGAGGATCACCTTGGGATCATCCATGGCCAGGAGCTCGGCAAAGGACACTTCGGGATGCTCGTTCAGGTAGGCCTGCACCATGCGGTGACCGATCCATTCGCCGATGTGGCCCGGGCTTTCGCGGGGGAATCCATTGGTGAAGGGGCCATCGTTCATCAGCCGGGCAATGTCATCGGTGCGCTTGCTGAAGAGCTGGTCCTTGGAAACGATGTCCTTCCAGATCAGCTGCTCGTTGGCCATGCACCAGGCGAGCTGTTCGGGGGAGAACGCATACTTGAGGTGGGCATCGGTCCCGGGCATCAGGGCATCGAGCAGCGCCAGCACCTTGCCGGTCTCCACCAGGTTGGTCAACAGGTCAGATCCGGCGATCTCGCGCGTGTAATGCACGAGCAACCACCCCTTCACGGCACTGGGCGCGAGCATATCGGGCATCATGCGGTCCTTCACGTACTGCGGGAAGGCTTCGGGTGCGAGGTACCCGATCACGGGGTGGTCCTTGCCGATGAACCATTCCACACCGAATCCCAGCACACTGTCGGTGGGGAAGATGCCGAAGTTGAAGCCCGAGTTGAAGGCCACCACGCGGGGGATCAGGCTATCCGGAAACAGGACATGGAGCCGCTTGAAGGCATCCTCCATGTCGCGACGCTGGGGTTCCAGGTCCCCGAGCACGCTGTCCACCGCCAGCTGCACACTGGCCCAATCGGGGTCGGTGACAAAGGCGTTGAGGACAAGGGGCAACTGCGGATCATCAACCGGTGAACCCTGCAGGATATCCTCGATGTAGATCTGGAAGAACTCACCGTGTTCGGCATACGCTTTGAGTGCGGCACCCGGCATCTCCTCCGGCGATGCGTGGAACAGGTCCTGGTCCAACCGACCGATGGTGAGTTCGAGCTCCACATCATCGGCGGACACCTCAGGTCGGCCGGTGCCGGTGCATGATGTGAGGAACAGTGATACCGCGGCGAGCGCGGAAAAGGAAGTGCTAATGTTCAACGTCTTACCTTTGAGCAGCAGTAAAATCAGCCCCAAAACTATGAAGAAGGCCCTCGTGATCCTGGCCGCCGCTACGATCGGCACCTCCTCCGTGATCGCACAGGACGAGACCGGTGTAAGGTTCGGCATGAAACTAAGCCCTAACCTGGGATTTGTGAACCCGGATACCAGGGGCTATACTTCAAGTGGCACCAACGCGGGTTACACGTTCGGACTGATGGCCGAGTTCCCCATCGGCACCTCGGGAAACTATCAGTTCGCCACGGGCATGAACCTGAACAATGTATCGGGCGCTTGGAAGGAGACCTATACGTATGCGGAAGATGTCACCGGCCCCACACGCACGCGGGATCTGGAGACCAATGTGAAGCTGCGGTACATCGAACTTCCTCTGACGATCAAGATGATGACCAACGAGATCGGGTACATGCGTTACTTCGGCCAGGTGGGCTTTGGGAATGCCGTGAACATCCGTGCAAAATCGGATATCATCGTGCCGACCATCGCAGGAACACGGACCGATGGCACTGCGATCGTAACGGAGTTCACCGAACTCGAGAATGAAGACATTCAGGATGACATCAACATCTACAAGGCATCCCTGATCGTGGCGGCCGGCATGGAGTACAACTTCAGCGGCAACACCAGCCTGCTGGTGGCGGTGACCTACAACAATGGCTTCACGGACATCCTGAAGTCGAAAGATGTCAAGGCCATGGCCAACTACCTGGAGCTTACCGTCGGCATCTTCTTCTGATACCCCGATCGGAACTTCGGAGCCCCGCCTGTGAACACATGGGCGGGGCTTCGCATTTTTACACCATGCAGACACAAGCGGTCATCGAACACATCACGGGTTGGTTGCGCGACTATTGCACGACGAATCGCCAGAAAGGCTTTGTGGTCGGCGTGAGCGGAGGCATTGACAGTGCGGTGACCAGCGCGCTGTGTGCCCGAACGGACCTGCCCACGATCTGTGTGGAGATGCCCATCCACCAGGCCCAAAGCCACGTGGACCGCGCATTGGAGCATGTGGCGCAGCTTCAGGGGCGCCATCGCGCAGTATCGCTGCAGCGCGTAGACCTGACCGTTCCCTTTGATACGCTGAAGGCCGTGCTGCCTGTCGGTTCAGACCACGCGGTGCATGCCCTGGCCCTGGCGAACACCCGGGCCCGAATGCGGATGGCCACCCTGTACCATATCGCCGGACTGCACAGCCATCTGGTGGCCGGCACAGGCAACAAGGTGGAGGACTTCGGGGTGGGTTTCTTTACGAAATATGGTGACGGCGGTGTGGACCTCTCCCCCATCGCCGACCTGACCAAGACGGAAGTGTATGAGGTTGCGCGGGTGTTGGGCGTGGTGGACAGCATCATGCAGGCGAAGCCCACCGATGGGCTGTTCGGCGATGACCGCAGCGATGAGGACCAGATCGGTGCGACCTACCCCGAGCTGGAGTGGGCGATGGAGCTCCGGGCGCTAGGCACGGACCCTTCGCGACTCGAACTTTCCGAACGCCAGCGCACGGTGCTCGCCATCTTCGATCGTCGGCATGCGGCCAACCTGCACAAGATGGTGCCGATCCCCGTGTGCCTGATCCCCCCCGCGCTGCGAACATGAGCGGATCGATGGTCCGCGTGGTGATCCTTGGCATGCGGACCATGTCGACCCTGTTGCTCTGCACCCAGGCTACCGGCCTGCAGGCCCAGACCTTGCTGCGCAACCGACGCCATGACCTGAGCACCCGTTGGGAACTGTCGGACAGTCTGCGGAACCCCGTCTTCACGATCACGCCCTACAAGCCCGTGCATCTGCTCCCTGTGGTGTGGACGATTTCGCCGAACTAAGCTCCATCCCGGGAGAACGAAGCGGTGGAAACCACGAATGACAGCATCCCGTTGGACCCCACGGAGCTCAAGTTCCAACTGAGCCTCAAGATCAAGGCGGTACAGGGACTGTTCAAAGGGAACGGTGACCTCTGGATCGGCTACACGCAGACCTCGCGTATGCCGATCTTCAATTCAGCCTTGTCGCGCCCGTACCGGGAAACGAACTACGAACCGGAGGTCCTGCTGTCCTTGCGCACCAATTATCGACTGCTTGGCTTCACCGGTCGCTTGCTCACCGCGGGCCTGGTCCACCAGAGCATCGGCCGCGCTGAGCCATTGAGCCGCAGTTGGAACCAGATCGTGGCACAGGTCGGACTTGAGCGCAGGTCCACCACACTGCTGTTCCGCCCTTGGTGGCGCATTCCCGAGGCATCGTCCCGGGACGACAACCCGGAGATCGAGAACTTTCTGGGAAGTGGTGAATTCCTCATCATGCACGGTATCCATCGGCATCTGCTCACACTGCAAGTGGGCAGCTCGGTCCTCATTGATCCCTTCCTGGGAGGTTCAGTGATGGGGGAATGGTCCTACAACGTCAGTGGCAACCTGAAGCTGTACCTGCAGGTCTTCCACGGCTATGGCGAAAGCATGGTCGACTGCAACCACGAGCAGACCATGGTCGGTCTGGGCGTCACGCTGCTGGAGTGGAAGTAGGTGATGGAGCTGCCGACCTTCAGGCCGGGACGGCCAGCACCGGGCAGGGAACGGCGCGCAACACCTGCTCCGTATTGCTACCCCGCAAGGCATCCAGGAAACCTTCGTGTCCCTTGGTGGCCATGACAAGCAGGTCGCTTTGTGTGGCGGCAGCCGTCTCCACGATGGTGTCCACCACTTCGCCTTGACGCACCACCTGTTCCACCGTCCAGCCGGGGATGGTCGGTGTATCGACGGCCGGCCGCGACGTGTCATCGCCCACATGCAGCAGGGTGAGCACGCCTTGGGATTGTCCCATGGCCGCAGCCAGCTTGGCGAACAGTGCCAGCGCCTTCACCGGAGGCGGATCGGATGCGACGGGCACCAGCACCTTCCGAAGTGAGACCACACCCGATGTTCCATTGAGAAAGCCCTTGCGATCATACGGCACGAACAAGGTGGGTTCCGCCGCGCCGCGCGCGATGGGCTCGGCCACTTTGCGTTTGAACCAACCGAAGCCACCATCACGTTGGTGGGTGGCCAATACCACGAGGTCCGTCGGATGTTTGGTCAGGTGCTTCAAGCTGTTCGCCACGGGATCCGCACCATCGACGATCACCTTGCGCACACTGACCCCCAGCCGCTTGAGGCCTTCCATATCATGCTCGCCCTGCACCAGCCCCCACTTGGACAGGGTGCTGCGCACGCCAGGCATTTCGCTCCACTCCGTGTCGCCCTCATGCGAGGCCACATGCATGATGGTGATGGTGGAACGGGTATCCACGGCAAGCCGCAAGGCGTGCAGGAAGGCCGTGGCACTGCCGGAACCGAGATCGGTGGGATGAAAGATGCGCATGGTGGATACAGTGCGGGTTATGGCCAGGTTCTGTTCGTTCAGCGGGGGAATATCGGAAGACCCGGCAGATGGGATCCTCCCAAATGTCATGGCGCGACAAATTCGATCCTTGGAGGATCCAATTTCCGGGATCGACATAGCAAAGGCGAACGATCCATCGTTCAACAGAACGTCACACTATCTCGTGGAGGGATGAGACCTGAGATGATCAAGGCCTTTTGAGGAATCAACCCTTCACCTTCCGTGGGTCCTGCCGACTATCGAAGAAGTCGGTCACACGAATCGCGGTCCTGGTCACCCGGTAGATGATCTTCACATGACCGACCACCTAACGCCGGTATTGGAAACGACCAGTGATCAACCAAACTTCCACCGCCCCGGCACGGGGATAGGCGCATAGCCATTCCGCCTGGTCGTGGATCTCATCGACCAGTTCTTCCACACGTTGTTCGGAATGGTAGGTTCGCCAAGTGGCGATCAGATCATCCAGGCCCTTGAGCGCTGTGTTGGACACATCCAGCCGCAATGGCCTCTTCATTCACAAATAACTAGGCTGCCCACTTTCGTTTCAACGTTTGCTTCGCACGCTTTCGGGCTTCGGGACCGCTCACGAAACGTCCTGCACGGTAGTCCGCTTCGGATCGTGAGACGGTCTCGACAATGGCCTTACGCTCCGAGGCACTGATACCAGTCGCTTCGAACATCGCCAGGACGTTATCCAGCTTGCGACCATTGGTCTCCTTATCGACAAGGGCTTTGATCTTCTTCTTGAGGGCTGCGGTCGTCATGACGGGTGCTTCTTCACCACAGATAAAGCTCCGTTCACCCGATCGTCCACGTCCTTTCCCCGCGCAATAGCGCATCCAGGTCACCTACGCCCTTTTTCTGTTTCGACTGTTCCACCTGCGCGTTGATGCGGCTTTCCACGGTGGAACGCTCCGTGATGTAGAACACACCGAAAGGTCGGGGCATGGCGCCCTCGTGGCTGTGGTCATCGAAAAGACTGACCAGGATGCTGGCCTTGAAGCTGTCGCGTTCGTCGTGGATCCAGAGATCCTCGAGCGTGGCTTCACCGGCGACGAGGTCCACAATGCGCGGTGTCATGCCATCCAATTTGATGCCCTTGGTGCCGTTGGCGAAGACAAGCGGCTTTCCGTGTTCCACGAAGAGCGTGTGGAAGGGCTTGGTGGCTTTCTCCGTGAAGACCTCGAATGCACCGTCGTTGAAGACGTTGCAGTTCTGGTAGATCTCGATGAGGCTCGTGCCACGGTGGGCATCGGCCTTGGTGAGGACCTCGCGCAGTTGTTTGGGATCGCGGTCCATGGCGCGGGCGATGAAGGTGGCATCGGCCCCCTTGCACAACGCGAGCGGATTGAAGGGATGGTCCACGCTGCCCATGGGCGTGCTCTTGGTCACAGCACCTTCCGGTGAGGTGGGCGAGTACTGCCCTTTCGTGAGACCGTAGATCTCGTTGTTGAAGAGCAGCACGTTCACATCCACATTACGGCGCAGGAGGTGGATCAGGTGGTTGCCGCCGATGCTGAGCGAGTCACCATCACCGGTGATCATCCACACGCTGAGCTCGGGGCGCACGGCGCGCAGGCCGCTGACGATGGCAGGCGCACGACCGTGGATGCTGTGCATGCCGTACGTGTCCAGGTAGTACGGGAACCGCGAACTGCAGCCGATGCCGCTGATGAAGACGATCTCCTCCTTGGGCTTGCCCTGTTCCTTGAGGATGGTCTCCACCTGCTTGAGGATGGAGTAGTCGCCGCAGCCGGGACACCAGCGCACTTCCTGGTCGCTCGCGTAATCGAGCTTGGCGGGCGGGTTGCTGCCGTTGAGCACTTCGGTGGCGGTGGTCATTGCTTCAGGAATTCTATGGCGGCGGCCTTGATCTCCGCAGCGGTGAAGGGCATGCCCTGGATCTTGTTCAAGCCCCGTGCATCCACGAGGAACTCTGCACGGATCAGCTGACGCATCTGGCCGCTGTTCATCTCGGGGATCAGCACCCGCTTGTAACGCGAGATGATCTCGCCGAGCTCCTTGCGGAAGGGGAAGAGGTAACGCAGATGCAGATGGCCGACACAATGGCCCTCCGCGCACATCTCGTTCACGGCGGTCTTGATGGCGCCGTAGGTGCTGCCCCAGCCAAGGATCAGCAGGTCGCCGCTGTCCACACCGTTGCTCAGGTCGAGCGGCGGCACACCCTCCACCACCTTGCGCACCTTGTCCGCCCGCAGGCGCACCATCTTCTCGTGGTTCAGCGGTTCATAGCTGATATTGCCCGTGCCGTCCTCCTTCTCGATGCCACCGATGCGGTGCTGCAGGCCGGCCATGCCGGGTATCGCCCAAGGACGCACACCTTTCTCGTCACGCTTGTAGGGCAGGAACCTCTCCTCATCGCCAACCGCTTTCGGCATCGCGAACGGAGCCTTGATGGCCTTCAGGTCATTCGCTTGTGGGTAGCGCCATGGTTCCGCACCGTTGGCGATGTAGCCATCGGTGAGCAGGATCACAGGGGTCATGTGCTCCACCGCGATGCGCACGGCCTCGAAGGCCATCTCGAAACAATCCGTGGGGCTGCTTGCGGCGAGCACGGGGATCGGCGCTTCGCCATTGCGGCCGTGCACCGCCTGGAACAGGTCGGCCTGTTCCGTCTTGGTGGGCAGGCCGGTGCTGGGTCCGCCGCGCTGCACGTTCACGATCACCAAGGGGATCTCCAGCATGAAGGCCAGGCCCATGGCCTCACCCTTCAACGCGATGCCCGGTCCACTGCTGGCCGTGACACCGAGGGCACCGCCATAGCTGGCACCGATGGCCGAGCAGATCGCCGCGATCTCGTCCTCGGCCTGGAAGGTCTTCACCCCGAAATTCTTGTGCTTCGCGAGCTCGTGCAGGATGTCGCTCGCCGGGGTGATGGGATAACTGCCGTAGAACATGTCCAAGCCGGCCTTCTGCGCTCCGGCGATGAGGCCAAGGGCCGTGCCCTGGTTCCCGGTGATGCTGCGGTAGTTGCCCTTGGGCATCGGTGCGGGCTTCACCTCGAAACGGGTCGTGAAGGTCTCGCTGGTGTCGCCGTAGTTGTAGCCGGCCAGCAGGGCCTTCTTGTTGGCCTCCAGCAGCTCGGGCTTCCTGCCGAACTTGCCTTCCAGGAACTTCTCGCTGTTGGCCAGGCTCCGGCTGAACATCCAGTTGACGAAACCGAGCACGAACATGTTCTTGCACCGGTCCTTCTCCTTCATGCCCAGCGTCATGCCCTCCAGGGCATTGCGCGTCATCTTCGTCACGTCGACGGCATGCACGGTGTAGTTCGTGAGTGTGCCATCGGTCAGCGGGTCCTGCTGATCGATGTAGCCGGCCAGGCGCAGGTTCCTGGCATCGAAGCCATCGCTGTTGGCGATCACGGTACCGCCCAGCTTTAACTTGGAAATGTTGGCCCGCAGCGCCGCGGCGTTCATCACCACCAGCACATCACACTGGTCGCCGGCGGTGAAGAGCTCCACACTGCCGAAATGCAGCTGGTAACCGCTCACACCCGCCATGGTCCCGATCGGGGCCCGGATCTCGGCGGGGAAGTTGGGGAAGGTGCTGACGTCGTTGCCGAACAGCGCGTTGGTGTCGGTGAACTGGGCACCGGTCAGCTGGATGCCATCGCCGCTGTCACCAGCGAAGAGGATGACCACATTGCGCCGTTCTTCAACGGTCTTGGTCCGGGTGGGTGTTTCCATGCGGGAATTGCGCGTCAAAGGTAGGGCCGGGCAGGGAGGTGGACGTGATGGCGGTCACGCTCGGCGTGGGAACATATGAGTGCAAGGAAAGTTCATGGACCCTTGGATCCTGCCCACGCCGCGCCCCGGGTTCGCGATATCTTTGGAAGAGAAAACGCAACGACCATGCTTGACTGGCGCGCCCACATTTCTTCAGACCCGGGTATCATGGTGGGGAAGCCATGTATCAAAGGCACACGGATCCCGGTGGACCTGATCTTGGAGGAACTTGCGCATGGCAGAGAGTCCGATGACCTTCTGCAAGCGTACCCCCGACTAAGCGACCAGGACATCAAGGCCTGCCTCCTATTCGCTGCGGAATACCTGCGCGACATCACGGTGTACCCGCTCGCTTCATGAGTTCAGCGCAACTGCTCATAGTTGCGGATGAGGATGTCGATGGTGGTATCATCCGAATGCTCCGTACGCAGGGCTTCGAAGTCATTTCGATCATAGAGGAAATGCCAGGCATTCGGGACGAACAGGTCCTCCAGTTCACCATTGAAAGAGTCGCCCTCTTGATCACGCAGGACAAAGGCTATGGTCGGCACGTGAGGCGTTATGGTATGCCCCCGGGTGGGTTAATCTTGGTGCGACTGATCGGTTGGTCATCGAAGCGCAAGGCAGGATCTGTGCTTGAGTTCATTCAGAAGCACGCCTCTACAATGAGCGGAACTTTCGCGGTACTCGACCCTTCGGGATCAAGGATAGCACGCTGGCCTTAAGCCACCACCCCCAAATTCACAGCCTCCACCGACCTGATCTGCGGAGCAACCCGCTTGATCGCCTCCTCCACCCCCGCCTTCATGGTCATGGGGCTCATGGCGCAATTGGTGCAGGCACCATGGAGACGGACGCGGGCAATGCCCTCCGGGGTCACTTCCTCCAGCGAGATATCACCGCCATCGGCCTCCAAGAAGGGACGCAGATCGGCCAGCGCTTCGAGGATGCGCGCGGTGACCTGTTCGAGTTCGAGGCGGTCCATGATCAGGCGGTGACGGGCTTGGGTTCCTGCTCCAGGGCCTTGAGCCGGTCCTGGAACGCGGTGCAAAGATCGGCAAATGCCAGCGCCGCGGGGGTGTTGCCCTGCAGCACGGCCGGGCGGCCCACATCACCGGCCTCCCGGATGCTCTGCACCAAGGGGACCTCAGCCAGGAAGGGGACCTGAAGCTCCTCGGCCAGCGCACGGGCGCCGCCCTTTCCGAAGATGTAGTACTTGTTCTCGGGCAGCTCTGCGGGCGTGAACCAGGCCATGTTCTCCACGATGCCCAGGACGGGCACGTTCACGCTGGGCAGGCGGAAGAGGCCCACACCTTTGCGGGCATCGATAAGGGCCACGTTCTGCGGGGTGCTCACGATGATGGCGCCGGTGAGCGGCACGGCCTGGACCAAGGAGAGGTGGATGTCCCCGGTACCCGGTGGCAGGTCCACCAACAGGATATCGAGCTCGCCCCAGTCGGCATCCTTGATCAACTGTTCCAGGGCCTTGGTGGCCATGGGCCCGCGCCAAGCGATCGCCTGGTCTGTCTGCGCGAAGAAGCCGATGCTGAGCAGCTTCACGCCGTAGCTCTCCACCGGCACGATGTAATGTTTGCCGTCCTTCTCACGGGTGGCAGGTTTCTCGTGCAGGACATCGAACATCAGCGGCATGCTGGGGCCGTAGATGTCGGCATCCACAAGGCCCACTTTCAAGCCACGCGCTGCCAGACCTGCCGCGAGGTTGGCGGTGATGGTGCTCTTGCCCACACCTCCCTTTCCACTGGCGATGGCGACGATGTGTTTCACGTGCGGCAGCACTTTGCGCAGCGTTCCGCGTTCACCGCTCAACGGGGTCACGCTTGCCATCACGGCCACGTCCTGGCCCAGCGCCTGTTTCAGGTTGAAGGTGACGGCCTCCTCCATGCGCTTGCGGCTATGCATGGCGGGATTGCTCACCTCCACGTGCACGCTGACGGTGTTGCCGGAGATCTTGATGTCGCGCACCAGATCGAGGGCCACGATGTCCTTCTTGAGGTCGGGTTCGATGATGCGGGAAAGGGCGGAGAGGACGGCGTCCTTGGTGAAGGTCATGATGGGTACCTGACTGCCGGCAGGCGGGTGCAAAGCTAAGCCCGAGCGTTGGCCGTCTTCCTGCGGTCAGCGTCCAGCCTCCTCCGGACCCGGCGGTACGCCGATATCGACCTTGGAACGCGAGGGGTCCATCAACCACAACTGGGCGATGGCCGGATCCTCAAAGAACCCGATCTCGTAAGGCGCTCCCTCCGGTGTGGCGTTCACCATACGGTCCACGGCCAGAAGGTTGAGGCCGTCCTTGCTGTTGACGATCGCGATGCGCTGCAGACCTGCTGCCAATACCAAGGGCGTGTAATCCTGCATGGTCCACACCTGATCGGCGTAGAGGATCGGCCCGGCCCTTCGTCCGTCGCTCAACCAGAGCTTCAGCTGTTGTTCCTTCACCACATCCAGCAGACGCAACAACAGGGCTCTGTAATCGGGCCCCGCCACCGGCCGTTTCCAGGTGAGCCTCACCAAGCGTTGCCCGGGATGCACATCGATGGTGGCATCCGTATCGTCGTGGAGGATGTGGATGGTCATGGCAGCTTGCGATGAAGACCTGAAGATAAGGTCGATCACTCCCATTCCCGCACTTTCCGAGGGAGCGGCTCAATATCCGAGCTCCGCCGCAGGGTCCCAGAACCGCTGTGCAAAGTCCACCACCTGGTCGGCCTTCACCTGCACTCCCTCCTTCGCCAACAACTCCTGCATCTGCGTTTGCGTGGCGAAATGGTGCTTGCCGGTGAGCATGCCGATGCGGTTGACCACACGGTGCGCCGGCACCTTCGGCATCACACGGTGCGCATTGTTCATGCAGTAACCCACCATCCGGCTGCTGCGAGCGGCACCTAGGTATTTCGCGATCGCCCCGTAACTGGTCACACGCCCCCTGGGGACCTGACGCACTACCGCCATCACGTCGGCAAAGAAGTCGCGCTGGCCTCCCGGAAGAGATGGCTGTTGCGCCGCACCATTGTTGACGGTTCGTTTGGCCTTCATTTCGCAGATGCTTCCTTGTTCAGCCAACTCAAAAAGCGAGCTTCCGAATCCTTGTCAGGAAATGCGGCTTTATCAAAGATCAGCATCTGGCCTGCAGTTATGTAGAGGAGATAGCGGTCGTCGACGTCCACCATACGCTGAACATAAGACCATGGGATCTCGCTACGCCCTCCGCCCGGTGTTGCCCCCACAGCTTTTTCCTGATCCAGCACGAAACAACGCTCCTCGTAAATGCCACGGTTGTCCTTGCGCCCTGTCCATGTATAAAACCAGGCGAGCATGAACATTGGCCAGCCCAAGCAGAGCATGGTAATGACCATGTGCAACGGTTCGCCACTCCAAGAGATCAGATAGTAGAGGCCCATGACAAGCATCAAACCGTACAACCAGCCGATGGTGCGCAGACGTATTTTCACGAGCAGGCGAAAATATGCCGCACGGGTCAGCCGCATCGGCTTCAGGCGAATGGTACCCATTGCTTACGTTATTCCGAACCGAACATAGTGTATCGTCCGCCCTTCCTCCAGCCACATGCTCTCGTAGTACGTGCGGATGTTCAGCACGGCCTGTTCCTCCGGTGATACCCTGTTCACCAGATCGGCGTAGACGTTCGCGCTTTGCTCGAAGACGGGCAACTTGTGCTCGGCGATCATCTCCAAGGTGTACTCATACAGGTCCGGGCTATCGGTCTTCAGGTGTACCACACCGCCCGGCTTCAGCACCTCCTTGTAGCGGGCCAGGAACAACGGACTGGTCAAGCGTTTGCGTGGTTTTCCCAACTGCGGATCGCTGAAGGTGAGCCAGATCTCGTCCACCTCCTGGGGGCCGAAGCACTTCAGGAGATGGTCCACATGTGTGCGCAGGAAGCCAACGTTCGTCAGGCCTTCCTCCTTGGCAATGCGTGCCCCACGCCACAGACGAGCACCCTTGATATCCACGCCGAGATAGTTGCGACCAGGGTTCAGACGCGCCAGGCCGACTGTGTATTCTCCACCGCCACAGCCGAGTTCGAGCACCAATGGTGCATTACGCTTGAAGAGCAGTTCGTTCCAGTGCCCTCGCTGAGGCAGACCCTCCTTCACCAATTGCGTGAACGAGGGTTGCACGACGTGCTCGAAGGTGAGGTTCTCAGCGAAGCGGGAGATCTTGTTCTTGCC
Source organism: Chryseobacterium gleum (assembly GCA_945872795.1). GTDB lineage: Bacteria > Bacteroidota > Bacteroidia > Flavobacteriales_F > PHOS-HE28 > PHOS-HE28. The sequence continues at coordinate 46,564 of CAMCAZ010000004.1, read as the reverse complement.
CATGGGCGGGATCGATGTTCGTTACTCGTTGCTCGATGTCGGTTGTTCGCAAACCCTTGGTCGTTTTTCGCTGGATGCGATCGAGCGCGATCCGAACAACGAACATCGACGAACGAGCAAAGCCACAAAGGGCCGCGAAATTAGGGTGAAGCCGATGTGAAGGAACACCAACGAGATCGCACAGGCTTAACGGTGGCTTGAAGCTGGGCAATGCACCTTTGTCCCCAGATGTTCCACGGCGCACGCATCCTGGTGGCGCCCCTTGATTGGGGGCTGGGGCACAGCACGCGCTGCATCCCCATCATCCATCGCCTGTTGGAGCTCGGTGCGATCCCCATCATCGGTGCCGATGGAGGCCCCTTGGCCCTGCTGTGCGATGAATTCCCGGGACTGGAACGGGTGCGGATCCCCGGCGTCAACATCCGCTACGCCGCGGGCCGCAGCCAGCTCTGGAGCATGGCCCGCCAGTTCCCGGCGATGGTGCAGAGCGTGCAACGGGAACGGACGCAGTTCGACCGCATCCGGCAGGAGCTGCGCCTGAACGCGGTGATCAGCGATCAACGCTTCGGCATCCGCAGCAGCGACCTGCCCAGCGTGATCATCACGCACCAGCTCTTCCCCTTCACGCCGTTCGCCCAGAACGCCCTACGCAAGGTGAACTTGCGCCATATCGCACGCTTCGACCGCTGCTGGGTCATGGATGAGCCGGATGCACCGGGACTGGCCGGCGATCTTTCCCATGGCCCGTCCATGCCGCCCAACGCCCGCTACATCGGCGTGCTCAGCCGCATGCGACAGGGCGGACCGGTCCCGACGGAGCGCCATCGGGTCGTGGCCGTGATCAGCGGCCCGGAGCCCCAACGCACCTTGTTGGAGGACCTGCTCACCGACCAACTGCAGCGCGTGCCCGGTGAACACCTGTTGGTCCGGGGACTTCCCAAGGTCCATGAGGTGCAACGGATCGGCAATGTGACCAAGGTTCCCCACCTGCCAGCACACGAACTTGCCGAGCGGCTCATGGCCTCGGAGCACATCGTTTCGCGCAGTGGGTACACCACCTTGATGGACCTGGTGACGATCGGCCGCACGGCCTTGCTGATCCCCACCCCCGGCCAGGCGGAGCAGGAATACCTCGGCGCATTGCACGCACGGACCGGAAGGTTCGTGGTGCAACAACAGCAGGAGCTGGACCTGGATGCCGCCCTGAGCGCGCTTCAGAATGTCCCCGTAGCGCCGGCCCATCAGGATCACGGCCTGCTGGATGCGGCGCTGAGCGATCTGGCAGGCATCTTGCGCTGAGGCCGGTCCGTTACCTTCGGCCGGTGATGAAGATCCTCCATCTGCTCGTATCCATTTCCCTCGTCCTTGCCTTTGGACCGGTCCATGCGCAACAGCCAGGCTACACCAAGGACCTCGATGCCCACCTGCGTTCATTGGAGGAACAGTTCCTCCAGTTGGAACAACGCAAGCTGGCCCATGTGGAGCGCATGGATTCCGCAAAGCTGGCCATTATCCGCAGGGACCTGCGCAGCACCGGTTTGCCGAAGCTGGATGCAGGGGATGTCGTCATCGAGCATCCGGGGCACATGCTGGTCTATGACGAACAGCACGAACAGGCCAGGTGGGTGGCACACATCGCCACGCCTGACCTGATCACGGGCAACCTGGCCCGCATCGATTCCTTCCTGCCGGACCCCTTGGTCAGCACGGGCACTGCGGTGACGGCGGACTATTGGAACAGCGGCTTCGACCGGGGCCACCTGGTGCCCAGTGCGGACATGCGCTGGAACGCCACGGCGCTGCAGGCCACCTACCTCTACAGCAACATCAGTCCACAACGTCCCGAGCTGAACCGGAACTCCTGGGCCGATCTGGAGGACTGGGTGCGGCGCTACGTGAACTTCGGCAAAAGCCGGATCTATGTGGTGACCGGCCCCGTGCTGCGTGACGGCCTGCCGGTGATGCAGAAGGCCGACCGGAAGAACGAGGTGAGCATTCCGGAACAGTTCTTCAAGGTCATCGCGGACCTCGACGGGCCCACACCGAAGGCCATCGCATTCCTGCAGTCCAACCAAGCGAACGAATACCCCACGATCAGCTACGCCGTGCCCATCGACAGCGTGGAGCGCATCACCGGCATCGACTTCTTCCCCGCCCTGGATGATGCGCTGGAGGCCCGTCTGGAGGCGATGCGCCAGCCGCAGGACTGGTACGCCGAGGGGGACCCCTTCTTCGGGGAAAAGGAACCCCTAAAGGCGCCCCTGCCCAAGGGGATGTTCAACACGGTGCAGGCCAAGTACCACATCGGGAAGACGGCCACGGTCTGTGGCACGGTGGTGAGCTCCCGGAAAACGGCGAAGGCCAAGGCGATCTACCTGAACTTCGACCGCCTGCATCCGAACCAGGATTTCTACGCCACCATCTGGGAGTACAACGGGCCGAACTTCAGCTATGACCCGGAGGTCTTCCTGGTGAACAAGACGGTCTGCGTCACGGGCAAGGTCACCATCTTCGATGACATCCCGCGGATCAGCATCAACAACGAGAGCGAGGTGGTGCTGTACGACGAGGCGATCCGCTGAGGCGGAGCGCCTCAGGCCTTTTCCAGGGTGAAGCTGAACGTGGTCCCCTTCCCCTCCGAGCTGGTCACAGTGATGGTCTGGCCGTGGGCCTCGATGATGTGCTTGACGATGGCGAGACCCAGACCCGATCCGCCCTCGTTCCTCGCCCTGCTTTTTCCCACGCGGTAGAAGCGCTCGAACAGGCGGGGAAGGTGCTCCTGGCTGATGCCGATGCCGTCGTCGCTGACCTCCACCACCACCTGGTCGCCGAGGGGATAGCTGCTCACCGTGCAGGCGCCACCCTCTCGTCCGTAGTTCACCGCGTTGCCGAGCAGGTTGGTGAAGACCTGTGCCAACCGGTTGCGATCGGCCTGCACCATCGTAGGGGAGTTCAACTGATCAACGAGACGCATGCCCCGTTCGCGGGCCTGGATCTCCATGGTGGTCATCGTCTCATCGACCAATGCACGCAGGTCCATACGGGCCATGCGCAGGTCCATGACACCGCTCTCGAGCTTGGTGATCAGGTCGAGGTCCTCCACGATCTTCGTCAGGCGGTCCACGCCGTTGGAGGCCCGTTCAAGGAAGTCGCGGTTCACTTTCTCGTCCTCCAATCCGCCCTCCAGCAGGGTCAGGATGTAGCCCTGGATGTTGAAGATCGGTGTCTTCAGCTCATGGGCCAGGTTGCCGATGAACTCACGACGGAACTTCTCCCGTTCGTGCAGCTCACGGATCTCGGTCCGTCGCTCGGTGGCCCATGCCGTCACTTCGGCGTTCACTTCGTCCAGGATATCGGCCTTCCCCGCCTCGTCCGCCTGCTCGATGCGACTGCGTTTCAGGTCGTGAACGGTGCGATACAGCACCTTGATGCGGGTGTGGATGAAGCGTTCGATGCCGAAGGAGAACGTGCCGTAGGCCACACCGAACAGCACACCCGCGGCCACAATGGCCACCCAGGCCTGATAACGGTCCCCGATCGGTGAGGACCCGACGGCCACCAACAACCCGCCGACCACGGCCACCACCAAAGCGGCCAGCACACTGACCTGTCGCGGAGAAAGTTGACCCATGGTCTGTTCGAAAGCGTTCCCGCACCGGGCATTCTCCTGGTGCGCTTCAAAGATAGACGGCCACCGGCAGGGGCTGCGGCCCAAAGCGAGGCTGAAGGCGGGCTCGCGCATGATCTAACATTCCCGAAACATGCCGGTCATACTTTTAGCGCCCGTTGCCCTGCAAGGCGCTTGCTCCCATGACCTTCGGCCTCCTCGAATTCCTCACCCTGGCGGGCTCCCTCGGCTTGTTCATCTATGGGATGAAGGTCATGAGCGAAGGGCTGCAGAAAGTGGCCGGCGGGCGGATGCGCAGTGTGCTCCGGGCCATGACCTCGAACCGCTTCATGGGCGTGTTCACCGGGTTCCTGAGCACCACGGTGATCCAGAGCAGCAGTGCGGCCACGGTGATGGTGGTGAGCTTCGTGAACGCCGGCCTGCTGAAGGTGCGCCAGGCGATCAGCGTGATCATGGGTGCGAACATCGGCACCACCATCAAGGCACTGTTCTTCAGCTGGGCGGTGTTCACCGACCTGAGCATCACCAAGCTCGCCATCCCCATCATCGGCCTCGCGTTCCCGCTGCTCTTCCTGAAAACGCCACGGTCACGCGCCTTGGCGGAGTTCCTGATCGGCGCGGCACTGCTCTTCCTGGGACTTGAGTTCATGAAGCAGTCCATCCCGGTACCCTCGCCACAAGCGCTGGAGTTCCTGCGCGACCTTAGCGACATGGGCATGTTATCGGTCCTGCTGTTCGTCGCCATCGGCACGGCGCTTACCATGGTCATCCAGTCCTCCAGCGCATCCATCGCGCTGACATTGGTGCTGTGTGAGAACGGAACCATCGGGTATGACATGGCGGCGGCGCTGGTGCTGGGAGAGAACATTGGCACCACGATCACGGCCAACATAGCCGCCTTGGTGGCGAACGCTTGGGGGAAACGCACGGCCCGTGCCCACCTGCTCTTCAACCTCATCGGCGTGTCGTGGGCCCTGTTGATCTTCCACCCCTACCTCGGTGTCATCGACCGCTATGTCACCGCCACCTTCGGGGCTTCACCGTACACCAATGCCGGCTCCATCAAATGGGCCCTGACCTTTCTGCACATCTCCTTCAACGTACTGAACACCCTGCTGCTCATCGGCTTCATCCCGTACCTGGAGCGCATCGTCACCTGGATGGTGCCCACACGAAGCGAGCTTGATGAGGAGTACCGGCTGGAGTATCTCGATGCCGACATCCCGCTCACCCCGGAAGTGTCGCTGATCGAGGCCCGCAAGGAGATCTCCAAATTCGGCCGGGTGACGCACGAGATGCTTCGGATGGTGCGCGACCTGGTCACCGTGAAGGAGGACAAACAACGGGTGCTGCTGATGCAGCGCATCGCCAAGTACGAGCAGATCACCGACCGGATCGAGGTGGAGGTGGGCAAGTACCTCACCAAGACCAGCACGGAAGTGCGCAACGAGGAGATCTCCGCCCGGATCCAGGGCATGCTGGCGATGGTGGGCGACCTGGAACGGGTGGGCGACATCTTCTTCCAGATGAGCAAGGCGATCGAACGCAAGGTGGACGAACGGCTCTGGTTCACGCCCGAGCAACGCCAGCACCTGTTGGACATGCTTGACCTGCTGGAGCGCGCCTTCGAGGTGATGCACCGCAACCTGGACGTGGACGCCGAGGAGGTTTTCCTGGACGAGGCGGTGGAAGCCGAACAGCGGATCAACCTGAAGCGTGATCAGCTGCGCCGCTCACACCTCAAGAGCATCGAGACCGGTGGCTACAACGTGAAGAGCGGATTGATCTACAACGACCTGTTCTCCTCCTGCGAAAAGGTGGGCGACCATGTCATCAACGTCTCCGAGGCCGTGGCCGGTGAGATGTGATCAGGGTCGGACCTTCACGGCATCCGTGATGACCGTGTTGCTCTCCCGCACCTCACGGTCCACCATGCGCACCGAGAAACGCACCGTATCGAACGGGTTGCCCGGTACGATGGGCCAGGGTTTGAGCGCCACGGCGATCTCCCCCGCCAAGGCCTTGTTCTGACCTTCGGGAGTGATGCGCGGGATGCGGTAGTTCAGCGGCAGCAGCAGGTCGACATCCGTCCACACCCCGTTGCGCAGCTCAGCGTAGCCCACGAACAGGTTGTGGTAATACACGGAACCGGTATCGAAAGGCGCCTGGATATCGGTGGCGTTGAGGCCGATGTCCCCGTCCCCATCGGTGAAACCGATGACCAGGGAGGCCGAATCACCGAACTGTTCCAGCGACTTGAAGGTGATGACCGGCTCGGGCGGGAAGGCCTCCGTTTTGAGGCAACCGCTGAGAAGGAGCACACCGAAGCCGGTGAGCAGACCTAATTTTACCGCGGCTCGATCGTCCATTCGCATTGCACCAAAGTTAAGCAGGTCACCGTCGTATGGCGCAGCCCCCCCTGGACCCTTCCTTCCTGGACCGGCCGTTCATCGTGGACGGGCCTGCGGAGTTCAACGCATTGGCGCTCGACTTATTTCAGGTCCATGCGCGGAAGAATCCGGTGTACCGGGCCTATCTGGAGGCCCTGCGCGTGGAGACTGGGCGTGTGACCACGGTCGGGGCGATCCCTTTTCTGCCCATCGGCCTGTTCCGCAACCACCGGGTGCTGCTGGAGGACCTCGACCCTTCCAGCTTCTTCACCAGCAGCGGCACCACGGGCTCCATCACCAGCCGCCATCATGTGCCCTTTCCCCGGGTCTACGAACGGTCGTTCATGAGCTCCTTCGCCGCCACCTACGGCGACCCTTCGCACTGGCGCATCCTTGCGCTGCTGCCCGCCTACCTGGAGCGGGAGGGCAGTTCGCTGGTGTACATGGCCCAGAAGCTCATCGCAGCTTCGGGCGATCCGCTCAGCGGGACCTACCTCTACCGCTACGATGAGCTGGCGGACGTCCTGCGGCGTTCAGAGGCGGAGGGCAGAAAGACCCTGCTGCTGGGCGTCACCTTCGCCCTACTGGACCTGGCCGAACAGCACCCGATGCCCCTGCACCATACCACGGTGATGGAGACCGGTGGCATGAAGGGCCGCCGCCCGGAGATCGTGCGGGAGGAGCTGCACCGTATCCTGAAGAACGCGTTCGGAGTGCCTGCCATCCACAGCGAGTACGGCATGACCGAGCTCCTCTCCCAGGCCTGGAGTACCGGCGAGGGGATCTACCGCTGCCCGCCCTGGATGCGGGTGCAGCTGCGCGATGTGAACGACCCCTTCACAGAGGTCGGGCCCGGGCGCACCGGAGGCATAAACGTGATCGACCTCGGCAATGTGGCCAGTTGCCCCTTCATCGCCACACAGGACCTGGGCAAGCTGCATCCCGATGGCAGCTTCGAAGTGCTGGGGCGCTTCGACAACAGCGATCTGCGGGGGTGTAATCTGATGGTGGAGAGTTAGGGGACAGGGGCTCATGAGGCCAAGTGCCCGTATGCCCGTCAAACCACCTTCACCAAAAAATAGTTCTTCTTGCCACGCTGAAGCAGGATGAAGCGCCCGCCCATCAGGTCATCGGCATTCACCACGCGTTCCTCACCCACCTTCTCCTTGTTCACGGCGATGCTGTTCTCCTTCAGCGCCCGGCGTGCTTCGCCTTTGCTGGGCAGGAAACCGCCCACCTCACTGAGCAGATCGGCGATGGGAACGCCCGCAGCAAGGGCATCACGCCCCACCTCGCACTGGGGCACGCCCTCGAACACATCGAGCCATTGCTGTTCATTCATGGAAGCCAGCGCCTGGGCCGTGGCATTGCCGAACAGGATCTCCGAGGCGTTCAGCGCAGCCTGCAGTTCCTCCTCACCATGCACACGCCGGGTGATCTCGCCGGCCAGTTCCTTCTGGAGCAGTCGTTTGTGCGGAGCTGTGCTGTGTTCGGCGATCAAGGCCTCGATCTCCTCCTGCCCACGGGTGCTGAAGATGCGAAGGAATCGCGGGCTTTCCTCATCGCTGGCGTTGAGCCAGAACTGGTAGAACTTGTACGGTGAGGTGCGCTTGGCATCAAGCCACACGTTCCCTCCCTCGCTCTTCCCGAACTTGCTGCCATCGGCTTTGGTGAGCAGTGGCGTGGTGATGGCGAAGGCCTCGCCACCGTCCATGCGGCGGATCAGTTCGGTGCCGGTGGTGATGTTGCCCCACTGGTCGCTGCCGCCCATCTGCAGGATGCAGCCCTTGTTCTTGTAAAGCCAGTAGAAGTCGAAGCCCTGCACCAGCTGGTAGCTGAACTCGGTGAAGCTGATCCCGGTCTCTAGGCGGTTCTTCACGCTGTCCTTCGCCAGCATGTAGTTCACCGTGATGTGCTTACCCACTTCGCGGATGAAGTGCAGGAAGCCCATGTCCTTGAACCAGTCATAGTTATTGACCAGCTCCGCCGGATTGGTGGCGGAGTTGAAATCGAGGAAACGTTCCAACTGCGCCTTGATGCAGGCCTCGTTGTGGCGCAGGGCCTCTTCATCGAGCAGGTTGCGCTCGGTCTTCTTGCCGCTGGGGTCACCGACCATGCCGGTGGCGCCGCCGACCAGCGCCACGGGGTGGTTGCCCGATCGCTGGAAGTGCACCAGGAACATGATCTGCACCAGGTTCCCCACGTGCAATGAATCGGCGGTGGGGTCGAAGCCGATGTACCCGCGCTGGGGTCCTTTCGCCAAGTGGTCCTCCACGCCAGGGGTGCTGTCCTGCAGCATACCGCGCCAACGCAGTTCGTCGATGAAGCCGTTCGCCATGATCGTAGCACGCTGTGCAGGACCATGAACAGTGGACGTTCCCGCAGCAGCGGCGGCAAAGATAGACGGGGCGTTGAGGCCGCACAGGCTAACTTGCGGCCGGTGCCTTGTGGGCACCGATGCAGCCGTCCAACACATGCAGTTCATCACCGGTGGAACAGGGATCGTGGGCACGCACCTGCTCCATCACCTGACGTCGGCCGGTCAGAGGGTGCGCGCGCTCGCCCGTCCGGGAAGTGACCGGTCCATCGTGGAGCGAGTGTTCCGGCATTACGGCGGGGACCACAAGGCCTTGTTGGAGCGTATCGCGTGGGTGGAGGGCGACCTGCACGACATGCCTTCGCTGGCCGATGCGCTCCGGGGTGTGACCCACATCTACCACGCGGCAGCAATGGTCTCCTTCGCTCCGGGAGATGCGGATGAGCTGCGTCGCATCAACACCGGCGGCACGGCCAACCTGGTGAACGCCGCGCTGGAGAAGGGCGTGACGCGACTGTGCCACGTGAGCTCCACGGCGAGCATGGGCCGTTCACCCGACGGTGGCCCGGTGGATGAAGGTCTCCCCTGGTCCTCGGATGACAGCACCTCCGCCTATGCACAGAGCAAGTATGACGCTGAGCTGGAGGTGCTGCGCGGTCTGGCGGAAGGCCTGGACGTGGTGATCGCGAACCCCTCGGTGGTCCTGGGCCCCGGGCTTGCGGGGCGCAGTTCGATGACCCTGGCCGAGCGCCTGCGGAAAGGCACACGTTTCCATCCGCCGGGCAGCAATGGCTTCGTGGATGCCCGGGATGTGGCCGCCGGCCTGATGACCCTGATGGAGCGCGGGGTGAGCGGCGAACGCTACCTGCTGGTGGGTGAGAACCGCAGCTACCGCGACCTTTTCCACAGCTATGCTAAGGCCTTCGGGAACCCTGCACCGGGCCGCGCGCTGAAGCCCTGGATGCTGGCGCTGGCCTGGCGCGCTGAAGCCTTGCGCACCTTCTTCACCCGAACGCGCCCCATGGTGACGCGGCACACCGTGCACAGTGCCCTCAGCCAGCGCAGCTACGACGCGACCAAGGCACGCGCATTGGGCATCCCGTTCCGGAACATGGAAAGCTCTGTGGCGAACGTTGCCGCCTTCCTCAATGGTGGCGCTTAGCGCGCAGCCTCGTCCTTCAATCGACTGAGGTCGGCCAGGACCACTTCATAGATGGCCTTCATCTCCTCCGGCCGTTCGCTGTAGTAAGCAAAACTGGACCTGAACTGCTCCTCGGTGATCCCCTGTGCCTCGAACACCTCCTCGTAATAGCGATCGCTGTTGATCGATCCCGCATGCTCCACCATGAGCTCGTGGTTGATGCGGGCCTCCACCAATCGGATGTCGGTCATCACCTTGGTGAAGCGCTCGCGGTCAAGGACACCTTCGGGAAGTGTTTCCGGTGGTGTGCAGGCGATCGCCGAACACACCAAGAGCAAGGAGATGATCGTTCTCATCGATCGAACAGTGATCGTTCGCCACGCTTACCGTTCATTTCCGTCGGATGTTCACCCGCATCTTGAGCACACCCAGGAATGCTTCGTGGAAGATGTTCATGCTCATCTTGCTCTGACCCTTCTCGCGGTCCTTGAAGGTGATGGGCACCTCCACGATGGTGAAACCCTGGAGCTTCACGCGGTACTTCATTTCGATCTGGAAGGCGTAGCCGATGAAACGGATCTCATCCAGCGGGAGCGCTTCGAGCACCTCCCGACGGTAGCACACGAATCCGGCGGTGGTATCGTTCACCCCGAGCCAGAGCACCGAACGCACGTAGAGCGAGGCGCAGTAGCTCATCAGCACCCTGTTCCAGGACCAGTTGGAGACGTGCCCGTCCTTGACGTAGCGGGAGCCCACGCTCATACCCACGCCGGGGACGCTGCAAGCCTTGTAAAGGCGCACCAGGTCGTCCGGGTCATGGGAGAAGTCGGCGTCCATCTCGAAGATGTGCTCGTACCGGCGCTCGATGGCCCATTTGAAGCCGGCGATATAGGCGGTGCCCAAGCCCAACTTGCCGGAACGCTCCAGCAGGTGGATGCGGTCCGGAAAACGCTGATGGAAGTCCTTCACCAGCTCTGCGGTCCCATCGGGGGAGCCATCATCCACCACCAGCGCGTGGAACACCGGTTCAATCCGGAGCACGTGTGACAGCATGTCAGCAATATTCTCACGCTCGTTGTAGGTGGGAATGATGACGAGACGCTCGGGCATGAGGGGACGGGCTGCTGGGCGGCCAAAGATAGAAGGCGGCGAACGGGTCAATGTCCGATCGCTCAAGGATATAACGCACAGCACACAGCGTGAGGCCGGGACGGAACCGTACTTTTGCCGCCCATCAAGCTCCAGCACCCGATCCCATGACGTACCGAAGCACGAACGAGAAGGCAGCCCTCGCTGCTGTTCCGGAATGCGCAGGCATGGTGGTCGGTACACGCACAACCTTCTCCATGGCAGATCATTCCGGCCAAGAGCCCGCACGCCTCGGCGGCAAGTCTTCACGTTCCCTTACCCACGCGCTGGCCTTGATGGCTTGGCTGTTCATGGTACCCTTTGCCATGGCGCAGCCTGACACGGTGAGCGTTGAAGCCATCGACACCACGTTCCGGAATGAGCCGCGCTTGCCAGTGTTCACCATCACGGCGACCGACCTTGAATCGGAACTGGGCAACCAGGATGTTTCCGGCATCCTGCAGTCGTCGCGGGATGTGTTCACGAACACGGCGGGGTTCACCTTCGGCCAGGCGCGTTTCCGGATACGGGGCTTCGATTCGGAGAACATGCTGGTGAGCATCAACGGTGTGCTGGTGAACGACCTGGAAAGCGGCTGGGCCAGTTGGTCCAACTGGGCCGGCCTGAACGACATCACGCGCTGGAACCAGGTGCATGCCGGCGTCAGCCCATCGCGCTACAACTTCGGCAGCATCGGCGGGTACACCGAGATCAGTGTGCAGCCCAGCACCCTGCGCAAGGGCCTCAGGGTCTCCTATGCCTCCACGAACCGGGCTTACCGCAACCGGATCATGGCCACCTACAACACGGGCATGCAGAAGAACGGATGGGCCTTCAGCATCTCGGGGTCCAAGCGTTGGGCCGAGGAAGGCTACGTGGAGGGCACCTCCTTCGATGCCTATGCCTACTTCCTGGGTGCCGAGAAGCGGATCAACGACCAGCACAGCGTGAGCCTGTCGGCCTGGGGAGCGCCGATCGTACAGGGGCGTCAGGGTCTGGCGATCCAAGAGGCCTACGACCTGGCCGGCAACAGCTATTACAATCCTTACTGGGGATACCAGGATGGCGTGAAGCGCAATGCGCGGATGAGCTTCGACCACAAGCCGATGATCATGGCCACGCACATCTACAAGCCCACGGAAAAGGCCAAGCTCAGCACTTCGTTGTTCTACACGTTCGGGCGTGATGGGATGACGAACCTGAACTGGTTCGATGCCAAGGACCCCAGGCCCGATTACTATCGCTACCTGCCAAGCTACTACACGGAGACCGACCCTGCACAGGCTGCGAGCCTCACATCGCTCTGGCAGAACGACGAAAATGCCCGGCAGATCGATTGGGACCAGTTGTACTTCGCCAACGGCAAGAACCTGTACACCCTGGAGAACGCCAACGGTACCGGCAACCCGCTCACCGGCAACCGCAGCAAGTACGTGCTGGAGGAGCAGCGTGCGGACCCCAGTCGGATCGGCATCAACTCCGTGTATACCACCGAGCTCGAGGGCAATGCACACCTGACCGTGGGTGGCAGCTACAACAAGCAGAAGACGCACTATTTCAAATTGGTGGATGACCTGCTGGGCGGTGATTTCTGGGTGGACATCGACCAGTTCGCCGATCGCGATTTCAATGATTCGCTCATCTCGCAGAACGACCTGAGCAACGTGAACCGCACCGTGGTGGAGGGGGACATGTTCGGGTATGATTACGACATCCACACGCGCTTGATGAACCTCTTCGGCCAGTACGAGAAGAAGCTGGAACGCGTGGACTACTACGTGGGCCTTGAATTCTCGCGCACCACCTTCTGGCGCGACAGCCGCTACCAGAACGGCCGTTTCCCGGATGAGTCCTTCGGCGAGTCACAGCGCGAGGATTTCTTCCACTTCGGTCTCAAGGGAGGAGCGACCTACAAACTGAGCGGTCGCCAATTCATCTCGGCCAACATGGCCTACCTGAACCGTCCGCCCAATCCCCGCACGGCCTTCGTGAGCCCGCGCACGCGTCATACCACCGTGGGCGACCTCACGAACGAGAAGGCGTTGAGCGGCGATATCAACTACATCATCCGCGCACCGCGCATCAAGGGTCGCGCCACACTGTACTATGCACAGATCACCGATCAGATCTGGTCGCGCAGCTTCTACCATGATGAGTACCTGACGCTGGTGAACTACACCATGACCGGTGTGGACCAGATCCACCAGGGCCTTGAGCTGGGTGTGGAAGGCAACCTCACCAGCACTTGGTCGGCCACCGCGGTGCTGGCATTGGGCGACTACCGCTACTCCTCGCGCCCCACCGCCACCATCACCCGGGATAACAGTCCGGAGGTGTTCGCCACGGACCGCACGGTCTACTGGGAGGGATACAAAGTGGGCGGCATGCCGCAGAGCGCGGGTTCCCTGGGCCTCCGTTACAACTCGCCGAAGTTCTGGTTCGTGGGCATGAACGCGAACTATTTCGACGACATCTACCTGGACCCCAACCCGGACCGTCGCACGGCCGAGGCCTTGGACAACTTCGTGGATAGCGACCCCCAGTGGAACGAACTGCTGGTGCAGGAGAAGCTCGACGCGAACTTCACGCTCGACCTCTTCGCAGGCAAGAGCTGGATGGTGAAGGGTTACCGCATCGCGGTGAACGCCACCATCAGCAACCTGCTGGACAATCAGGATTTCCGCATCGGCGGCTTTGAGCAAGCCCGCTACGAGCGCACGGACGTGGGCCGCTTCCCACCCAAATACAGTTACCTCTTCGGGCGGAACTACTTCGCCATGGTGACCTTCAGCTTCTGACCCGAACCATATCCGATACACCCTACCCATGGATCTTCGCATTATCGCCGCCTTCGCGGCCACCGTGTTGCTCATCGCAGGCTGCAAGAAGGAATTCGATACGCCACCAGTGCGCACGCTCCCCACGGGTTCAGTGCTGACCGTGCAGGAACTGCGTGACCTGCTCCCCGCAGGTGTGCAGCAACGTCGCTTCACGGGTGATTCCTCGGTATTTGCCGTGGTGACCGCCGACGAGCAGAACGGCAACCTGTACAAGAACGTTTATGTGCAGGACCACACGGGTGCGATCCAGCTGCGTCTGGTGAACTCGGGCGGCCTGTACCAAGGCGACTCCATCCGCATCTATCTCCCCGGCACCAAGTTGAGCCTTTACCAGGGAATGATGCAGCTGGACAGCGTGGACGTGGACAACAACGTGGTGAAGCAGGCCACCGGTGTGGTGAAGCTGCCGCAGGATGTGACCATCGACCAGGTGACCCCTGACATGCAGGGCAAGCTGGTGCGGGTGACAGGTGTGGAGTTCGCGCTCAGCGAGATCGGGCAGACCTATGCCGATGCTGTGAGCCAGACCACGGTGAACCGCTACCTGAGCGATTGCAACAATGAACTGATCGTGCGCACCAGCGGCTATGCCGATTTCGCCGGCGATCAGCTTCCCACCGGCAAGGGCAGCATCATCGGTGTGGTGGGCCAGTTCGGCACCACTAACCCGGACATGCAGCTCTTCATCCGTAACATCAACGAAGTGCTGCTGAACGACCCCGATCGTTGCGACCCTCTACCCACTCTTTGCGATGCCACAACGAGCGTGGATGAGGACTTCGCCACCACCACCTCCAACGTCGACATCACCAACCTCGACTGCTGGATCAACGCACCCCAGGTGGGAACACGTCGCTGGAGGGGATACAGTGTGAGCGGCGACCTCTGCGCCCAGGCCACTGCCTTCCAATCCTCCAATGCGAGCGACATCACCTGGTTGATCTCGCCCCCCGTGACCTACGCCCCCGGCAAGACGCTCTCTTTCCGCACGCAACGTGGGTTCGGTGTGGCGGGTCACGACCCTTTCGCCGTGTTGATCAGCACCAACTATAACATCGCCAACCTGGCCACCGCCAACTGGCAGAACGTTCCCTGCAGCTACGCCACACCGGCCACCGCGGACCAGATCTGGGTGAACTCGGGCACGGTGGACCTCGGCACGGTGTTGCCTGTGGGATACTCCGGCCCCTTCGTGATCGGTTTCCGGTACACCGGAAGCGGACCGAACGCACAAACGACCAACTTCAGGGTGGACAACGTAATCATCGAGTGACCCTTCCGGACTCTTCAACAGAACACTAACACCAACGGATCATGAAACACTTCTACGCATTAGGCCTCATGGCTGCGTTGGCCCTGCCCATGCAGGCCCAGACGGTCTTCGAGAGCGGCTTCGAGAACTGGACGGACAACGTCCCCACCGACATGGGTGGACTGCGCACCAACATCGCCTTGGACAGCGTTTTCCAGGAGACCGAGAACGTCCACGCCGGATCCTTCGCTGTCCGCCTGCAACTGAGCTCCGGTACGCACAAGCGCTTCACCACGCAGCCCATGGCCGTGACGGCGGGAACCACCTACGACATCACCTTCTGGGTACGTGGTCGCGGACAGATCCGCACCAACATCTATGACGGCCGCGCCACGGGATCGGGCTACGGCACCTACAACCCCTACGTGGAGCTGACCGACGGCGCCACCTGGCAGGAAGTGACCCAGAGCGTGTCCTGCACCAACAGCAGCGCGGAAGGCGAGTTCATCTTCTCGGTGATCAACACCTCCGGCCCGGAGCACATCGTGATCGATGATGTGGTGATATCCGCCGGTGAGCCTGAAGTGCCCACCCCGGCGACCATCTCCGAGATCCAGACCACCACCGCACCCGACGGTGCATCGCCTCTGGACGGTGTGCTGGTGGAGACCAGCGGCATCGTCACCGGCGTGGTGACCAATACCTCCGGAGCGGTGACCAGCTTCTTCATCCAGGACGGCACCGGTGCCTTCAGCGGCATCTACGTGTTCGGCGCCCCTGCAGCACCCGTCGCCATGGGCGATGACGTGACCGTGGTGGGCCGTGTGGACGAGTTCAACAGCCTCACGGAGATCGTCGCATTGGTGAGCGCCACGGTGACCTCCTCCGGAAACCCACAACCCACCGCCGAGAACCTGAGCGCGGCCAATGCTGCACAGGAAGAATGGGAAGGTGTTCTGGTGCGTGTTGCCGACATCGAGTGCATGAACCTGCCCGATATGACCAACAATTTTCAGTGGCTGGGTTCCAGCTGGCAGGGTGATATCCTGGTGGATGACCTGATGTACGACTCCACCCCCACGGTGGGCACGTTCTACTCGGTGAGGGGTGTGATCACCTTCACCTTCGGCGAATGGAAGGTGGAGCCCCGCATGGCCTCGGACATCGAGGTGAGCACGGGTGTGGATGAACTGGCCGGCAACACGGTGAGCCTCTTCCCCAACCCCACGAACGGCGTGGTGACCGTGGACCTGTCCGGCATCACCGGCCGCACCGAGCTGAGCCTGAGCGATGCCAGTGGTCGTGTGGCACTGAGCGCTGTAAGCAGCAACGAGCGTTTGTTGCTTGATGTGAGCACGCTGCCCACAGGCATCTACGTGATGACCCTGCGCAACGCGAACGAGGTGATGAGCACCCGTCTGAGCGTTCAGCACTGATCCTGCCCCCCTTCACAGCGACCCGCGCCTGGATACCAGTGCGCGGGTCGCTGCGTTCCGGGCCTGTCCGTTCGCGCTGAAGGGGGGGCACGACCACCAACATTCCGGGGCGGCTGAACCGAAGGCATATATGCACAGACAGTGGCGACGTGCAGGCTCCTTCGGCTCTATCCAGAGGGGACCGTTACGGGTGAACACGGGCACCTGGCAGCCCGAACGGTCCACGGCGGCAGCGAAGTGCGCGAGGACCCTGTGGGTCCATCCCGGACCGAGGTCCGATCCGTCGTTGCTCGCAAGGCCTGCGTCGCACACGGGCAACACGCCAGGCGCTGTGCGCTACTTCTTCAGCTCCTTCACCAGGATCAGGAAGACCGGGAAGTGATCGCTGTATCCATCCTGGTAGGTATCACCCACGAAGGTACGCTTGGGGTATCCCGCGAAATTGCCGTCCTCCTGACGCAGATAAGGCTCATTGAACACCCGGACGCCGTAGTACTTGTATTGACCACCGGCGCCGCTCACCAGACCCGGAGAGATGATGATCTGGTCAAAGAGGTTCCACGAATCGCGCCAGGCCAGCGAACCGATGCCTTTCTTGAAGGGTGCATACATGGGGTTGTAGAGCGTTCCGCCCTGCGCCATGGCCGGTTCACCGATGGCGCGGAGGCCCATGGTGATGCTCTTGTTCACCGGGTCATCGTTCAGGTCGCCCATGTAGAGAATACGGGCGTTGGCGTTGATCGCCAAGAGGGAATCCACGATGTGGCGGCCCAGTTCTCCCGCGGCCATGCGTTTCGGCATGGACCGCTTCTCTCCGCCCCGTCGGGAAGGCCAGTGGGCCACAATGACGTGCGTGGTATCACCGTCCAACACACCGCTCACCAACAACTGGTCGCGGGTCCGGAAGGCGGTGTCCGATGGGGTGACCAGCCGGTAGCTCTTGTGGGCGTATACCTTGAAGCGCTTGGGATCGTGGATCAGGGCGACGTCCACTCCCCGGCGATCGGGAGAGTCGTCATGTACCACGGCATACTTGCGTTCCTTCAGTGGCGCGGACACGACGAGGTCCTCCACCACGGAACGGTTCTCCACCTCGGCCAGGCCGAGAATGGCCACCCCGCGCGGATCGAGTTCCCTGCCCAATGCGGCGATCACCTGGCCCATCTTGTCCACCTTGCGCAGGTAGCGTTGTGTGCCCCACTGCTTGCCACTTTCGGGCAGGAACTCCCGGTCATCGGTATCGGGGGAGTCGATGGTATCGAACAGGTTCTCGATGTTGAAGAACCCGATCAACGAAGGCACGAACTCCGGCTTGCCCTCCTGGGCGCTGACCGTGAAGGAGAGCGCGATGGAAGCGAGGAGTGCGATCGAATTGCGGATAGCCATGGTGCGTGCGTCGTTGGGGGCCCGAAAATAGCCCTTCCTGAAGTGCTGTGGTGTGATGTCCGGGTGAAGCTGCGGTGAACTGCGGGTCGTGCACCGATCACTGCGGAAAGAGCAGGGGATGTCGCTCGTTGTAGAAGCGTAGAAAGCGGAAGAGGGTGGCGTCCTTGTTCCGTTCCTTTTTAGGCACGGCCAGGAACTCATCGAGCAGCACTGGGTCGGCCTTGAGCGCCTCGGCCATGCCTCCCGCATTGAAGTCAAGGAATGCTCCCGTGTTCATGTCCAGCAGGAGATGCGCCAACGCGGTGCGTGTAACGCCACCATAAGGGTCCATGTAGGGGTCCCAATCCCGGTAGGTGACCTCATACACCATGTGCCCCAAGCTGCCCATGAGACCGATGCGGTAGAAGCCGTTACCCGCAGCGATGTAGATCACGTCGTTCTGGCAGAAGCCCCACACGTTGCCCGCCCGTATCACCTGCAGGGCACCGGTATCGGGCTGCCAATAGAGCTTGCTGACGAGGGTGCGGATATCGTGGACGGCATGGCCCTGTGCATCACGCAGTCGTGCCAGGGGAACGCCTGGTGCGTTCATACGGAACTCCTGGAAGTTGCGGTAGAGGCCGTCGTTCAGGTCCATGCCTGCAGCGTAGGGCACCCACAGCGTATCCTCCTGGGCTGCGGCCCGGAAGGGCAGACATACGATCAGGATCAGGGCCCAGCGCTTCATGGCCGAAGCGTTGCACGGATCATGCCGATCACTTCATCGGGTGCCTGGGCGTGCACCCAATGTCCTGCATAAGGGATGGTCTCCACGCGGCTGTTGGGGAACTGCTCCTTGATGGCAGGCAGGTCCTCACGAAGGATGTAGTCGCTCTGCCCACCGCGGATGAAGAGCGTGGGAACGCGCACCACCTCGGATCCGATGGCGGCGAGGATCGCATCGAGCTCACTGGCCAGCAGGGTCGCATTCACGCGCCAGGCCAGTTGCTCCTCGGTCTGCCAGAACAGGTTCTTCATCAGGAACTGCACCACACCGGGCTCCCTCACGCGTGCGGCGATGTGCGCTTCCACATCCTTGCGGGTCCGTCCGGGGGAAAGGTCGGCCGTGAGCAGGGCCTCGATGATGTGGCCGTGGTTGTTGGCATGCTCTCGGGGGCTGATGTCCACCACCACCAATTGCCGAAGCAGCTCGGGCCATCGCTGTGCGAACACCATCGCTGTCTTGCCCCCCATGGAATGGCCCACGAGGATCACGTCACGAAGGCCCAGACGTTCGATGAGCGCATGCACGTCCGCGGCCATCAGGGGGTAGGAGGTGCTGGATGTGTGCGGCGAGCGACCATGGTCCCGCAGGTCCACAAGCAACACATCGAAGGCCGGTTCATCGAGCGTGCCCGGTTCGGCCAATTCCTTGCCCACTGTGCCCCAATTATCGGAGGTGCCGAAAAGGCCGTGCAGCACCACCAAGGGTGTGGCACCCTCGGGACCCATGCGCCGATAGTGCAGATCCACGGTCATCGCAGTTCCCGGAGATAGAGTTGGACCGTGTTCTCCAGACCGAACAGGAGGGCGTCGCAGATGAGGGCGTGTCCGATCGACACTTCCAGCAATCCGGGCACACGGTGGGCGAAGAAGGCCAGGTTCTCGCGGTCCAGGTCATGCCCGGCGTTCAGCCCGAGACCCCGTTCGGCGGCGTGTTGGGCGGCACGGACGAAGGGTTCCACCGAGGCATCCCGGTCGGCATGATAGTCCGCGGCATAGGGCCCCGTGTACAATTCGACCCGGTCGACACCCGTTGTGGCGGCATGGGCGATCTGCTCCACATCCGTGCCCATGAACAAGGAGGTGCGTATGCCGTTCCCTTTCAGCGCATGGATCACCTCCTTCAACTGCTCCTGATGGGTACGGGCGTCCCAACCGGCGTTGCTGGTGAGCACTCCCGGCGGGTCGGGTACGAGCGTCACCTGGTGGGGATTCACCTCCAGCACCAGGTCCATGAACTCGGCACTGGGATAACCCTCGATATTGAACTCGGTGGTGAGCCTGCCTTTGAGGGCGCGCACATCGCTGCGCCGGATATGCCGTTCATCGGGCCTCGGGTGCACCGTGATCCCCTGTGCACCCCAGCGCTCGATGTCAAGTGCCAGCGCCACTACATCGGGCACGTTGCCACCCCGCGCATTACGCAATGTGGCGAGCTTGTTGATATTGACGCTAAGACGGGTCACGGTCGGATGCGTTACTTTGTTCCCGACGAAGGTCCACAAAAGTAGGGACCGCCCGTAGATCCAAGGGTTTCCGCCATGCACGCCATAGACCTGATCACCGCCGACATCCCACCGCTGCGTCCACAGGACGAGGTGGGCCGCGCCTTGGATTGGATGGAGGAGTTCAAGGTGAGCCATCTGCCGGTGGTGGAGGACCAGCGCCTGGTGGGCATGGTGAAGGACCAGGACCTGGTGGACCGCAACGATCCGCGGGCCACAGTGGGCGAGGCGATGGAACAGGTGGAGATCGCATTTGCACGGGGCGGGCAGCACATCTATGAGGTGATGAAGCTCTTCAGCGAGCGCGGGCTCACGGTGGTGCCCGTGCTGGACGATATGGGCCGCTACCTCGGCAGCATCACCGAGCATGAGGCCCTGCACCGGCTGGCGGAGATCACCAACATCCATGAGGTCGGCAGCATCGTGGTGCTGGAGTTGAACCAGGTGGACTACAGCCTGCAAGCCATCGCACGCATCGTGGAAGGCAACGGCGGCAAGGTGCTCAGCGTTTACACCCACACGCTTCCGGACAGCACGCGCGTGGAGGTGACGCTGAAGATCAACCGCGAGGACATCAGCGACATCCTGCAGTCCTTCGAGCGCTATGAGTACTTCGTGAAGTCCACCTACCAGGGCTCGCGCTTCCACGATGACCTGCGTGGACGGTACGATGAGCTGATGCGCTTCATCAACCTGTGAACCAGCCGCACGGCATGAGCCTGGCGCGCCGTTCCTTCCTGCTTCTACTGTGGATCACGGGCTTTGTCGGCGCATCGGCGCAGGACACTGTCCCGGCCCCTGCGCAGGATCTGCGGGTGGTGGGGATCACCCTTTCGGGCAACAAGGTCACGCGTGACCGCATCATCCTCCGGGAGCTGTTGGTGCAGGAGGGCGACAGCCTGGGCACTGCGGCCTTCTATGAACGCCTGGAACGGAGCCGCCAGAACCTGATGAACACCGGTCTCTTCAACACGGTTGACCTCTTGCCCTTGTTCCTGGACATGCGCACAGTGATCGTGGAAGTGGTGGTGAACGAACGATGGTACCTGTGGCCGGCCATCGTGTTCGACCTGGCCGACCCGAACTTCAATACCTGGTGGCTCACCAAGGACCTGAGCCGCGTGAACTATGGGCTCTACCTTTACCAGTACAACTTCCGCGGGCAGAACGAGACCATCTACGCCAAGGCCCAGTTCGGCTACACCAAACAAGTGGCGCTGCGCTACAAGGTGCCCTACCTGGACAAGTCCCAGAAATGGGGCTTCAGCATCGGTGGAGGGTATGAGCAGCAGGCCGAGATAACGGCAGGCACGGTGGACAACAAACGGATCTTGGTGAGCAACCCGGACGGCAGCAACCGCGATGAATGGTGGGGCGACCTGGAGGTGACCCTGCGCCGGAACCATGACGTTCGCCATGCCTGGCGGATGAGCTTCAACCAGGCCGAGGTCCAGGACACCATCGTGCAGGTCGCCACCGACTATTTCGACGGCGCGAACACCCGGACCCGCTTCCTGAGCCTGGGCTACACCCTGATCTGGGACCGGCGTGATGTCCGCGTCTTCCCACGCTCCGGGCACTATGCCGAACTGCGTCTGGACAGGCTGGGCCTGGGTGTTCTGGGTACCGCCGAACCGGACATCACCACGGCCTATGCCACCGCCAAACGCTGGTGGCCAGTACACGACCGCCTGACGCTCGCCCTCTCCCTGCGCGGCAAGGTCACCCAGGGCTTGCCGCCCTATTTTGTGCAGGAAGGGCTGGGCTACAGTGCCCAGGTGCGCGGCTACGAGTACTACGTGGCGGATGGAGAGCACTACGCTTTGGCCAAGGGCAACGTGGTGTTCACACTCTTCAAGCCGCGCAACTACCGCATGGAGGCCATCCCCATGGAAGCCTTCCGGACACTGCACATGGCCCTCTATCTGGACCTCTTCGCCGACGTGGGCCGGGTGTGGGACAGCCGTTACAGCGCCTCCAACAGCCTGAACGACCAATGGCTCAGCGGATACGGGCTCGGGCTTGACCTGGTGACGAGCTACGATCAGGTGGTGCGCGGCGAATACACCCTCAACGCCTTGGGTGAGCACGGATTCTTCCTACATTTCACTCAACCCTTTTGAAGCATGCGCGTGGGCGTTAACGGCCGGGAGATGGCCGACGAGAACATCCCCTTGGTGCTCGACGTCCTCCAGCGCATGGTCCGTCAGGGGATGGAGCCGCAGCTGACCAGCGGCCTCGCCGAATGGCTGATCCGCAAGGGCGTCGCGATGAAGTTCCCGATCCTGGCAACTGAATTATTGAGCTCTCAGGACCTGGACCTCTTCATCGGCCTGGGGGGCGATGGCACACTGCTGGACACCGTGGCGCTGGTGGGTCGTACCGGCATCCCGATCCTGGGCATCAACCTGGGCCGCTTGGGTTTCCTCTCCAACGTACGCCTGGAGGATGTGGATGGCGCCCTGGCCGACCTTCGTTCGGGCCGCTACTCCCTGCAGGACCGATCGCTGCTGGAGGTCATCGACCATGCCGACGAACTGGGTGCCCACAACTTCGCGCTGAACGAGGTGAGCATCAGCAAGCGGGACAGCGCGAGTATGATCGCCGTGCACGTGCACCTGGGTGCGGACTACCTGAACACCTACTGGGCGGACGGCCTGATCATCGCCACCCCCACCGGCTCCACGGCCTACTCCCTGAGCTGCGGCGGACCGATCCTCTACCCCACCAGCGATGCCCTGGTCATCAACCCCATCTCCCCGCACAACCTGAACGTCAGGCCCTTCGTGGTGCCCGACCATTTCACCATCCGCCTGCAACTGGAGGCCCGCAGCGACAAGTGCCTGCTCAACCTCGACTCGCGCAGCGTGACCGTGGAGGGTGACAGCCAGGTGACCATCCGACGGGCACCGTTCACCGTGAAGATGGTGCAGCTGGAGGACCAGGACTTCCTGCATACCCTGCGCACCAAGCTCCATTGGGGTCTGGATCAACGGAGCAGTGGGTTGCGATAAGCAGCTCGGAAGAGGAACGTTTCAGAAGGATCTTCGTATTGTGAATTGCTGAGCGTCATTCTCCCCGACCCGTGATTCGGTAAATTTGCTCGTTGCGGGCACTTCCTGGTTTGAACGGAAGTGCGCGCAGTGCCGCTTCATGACCCGCCCCCCTGCACCCCTCCGAGGTACCGGTCCGCTTGTTCGGTCGGCGCTGCTGTTGTGCTCGTTCCTCCTCGGTGCAGGACGTGCCCAGGCGCAGCCTGCTCCCTTCCAACATGAGCTGCTCATCGAAGGATTCGGCCTTCCCTCCTCCGGCGCCTTCCTGCCCGATGGACGAATGCTTATCACCACGCTGCAAGGCACCATCCACATCACCACGCCCATGGACCAGCGCCCGGTAACGGCCACGGTCTACCTGCAGTTGCAGAACGTGAACAACAGCGGTGAGCATGGCCTGATGGAGATCCTGGTGGACCCGGGATTCGCCACGAACAATTACCTGTACGTGTACTACAGCACGCAGCAGAACAGGAACCGGGTCTCGCGCTTCATTCACACGGGCAACACAGCCCTGCTGGCCAGCGAGACCGTGATCTTCGAGACCTCGGCCCCCTTCAACAGTTGCTGCCACATCGGGGGCGGCATGGCCTTCGCGAACGATGGCCACATCCTGCTTGCCGTGGGCGATGATTTTACGCCCGCACTGGCCCAGAACCTCTCCTCCCCCTACGGCAAGGTGCATCGCTTCAGCAGCACGGGCACCACGCCAACGGACAACCCCTATTTCGACAACACACCTGGACCCTTGAACGCCAACGGGGTGCTGAAGACCATCTACGCATCAGGCCTGCGCAATCCGTTCCGGGCATCGTACCATGCGGCCACCGGCACCTTCCTCATCGGCGAGGTGGGTGGCAATGACCATAACATCGCTTGGGAGGACCTTCATGTGGGCGCACCGGCAGCGAACTACGGCTGGCCGTTCTGCGGCGATGGTGGGCGCACACCAAGCGGTGCCTGCCTGGACCCCTTGTACAGCGACCCGGTGTTCACCTACCCGCATGCGGGTGCCGGCGCATCGATCACGGCGGGCTTCACCTACACGGGCAGCATGTTCCCGGCGGCCTGGCAGGGACGCTACCTCTACGGGGACTACGCGCGCGGATCCATCCGCTACCTCACCTTCGATGCGAACGGAACGGTCACCGGCGACCAACCCTTCCTGGATGCACAGGTCGGAGGGGTCTATCCGCTTTCGCCGGTGAAGCTGCTCCAGGGGCCTGACGGTGCCTTGTACTACATCGACCTGGTCTCCGAGCAGGTGACCTATACCGGCGCCGTGCATCGCATTTTCTATTCCGCGAACCAATCCCCCACGTGCGGGACGGTGCAGGCCACTCCTTCAGATGGACCCGGCCCCACGCTCACCACCACGCTCAGCGCCACGGCCGTGGATGCCGAGAACGATCCGTTGACCTACACCTGGACCTTCGGTGATGGCACACCGGACGGCACGGGTGCCACGGTGCAGCACACTTACAGCACCCCTGGCACGTTCTTCCCGCAAGTGGTGGTCTCCGACGGCAACTCCAGCATCAATTGCGGGACGGTCGAGATCTACATTGGGACCCCGCCCACGGCCCAGATCCTCTCCCCCGGCACCGGCTCCCTGTTCCGCGGCGGCGAGGTCATCACCTTCGAAGGCGCCGGGACGGACGACGATGCGCTGAGCGAGGCGAGCTACAGTTGGAGCGTGGTGTTCAACCACGACCAGCACATCCACCCCGAGACCGGTGCCACGGGCACAAGCTCGTTCGACCTGATCATCCCCACCACGGGGCACGGCTATACGGGGAACACCTACTATACCATAACCCTCACCGTCACCGACCAGGACGGCCTGCAGGCCAGCACAAGCGTGCAGATCTATCCCGAAAAGGTGAACGTGACCATCACCAGCACGCCCCCGGGCCTGGAGGTGTTGGTGGAGGGATTGCCGGTGCTCACCCCCTACCTGGTGGACCAGGCGATCGGCTACGAGATGCAATTGGCACTGGCGAACGGCCAACAGTGCAAGGCCGGGAACGGCTATTCCTTCGACGCCTGGAGCGATGGTCTGCCCTTGATCCACGGGTATGTGGTGCCGGCCAACAACGCGTCGGTGAACGCCGCCTTTGTACCCAACGGGCCCTGTGGATCCTGCGGTCAGTTCCTGTCCTTCGATGGCGTGGATGACGAAGTGCGCTTCTCTCCCTTCACGCTGAGCGGGAACTGGACCATTGAATTCTGGCAGCGCCCCCTGCCAGGCCTCTCCGCCGCAGACGCCATCCTGGGCAACGACACGGACCTCTCATTGGACCTGGAGGGCGGGCGATTGCGCCTGTACCGTTCGGGCACCCGCATCACCTCGTCCGTGGTCGTGAACGCCAACCAGTGGAACCACTATGCGGTGGTCCGTAATGGCTCGGCTCTTTCCATCTACGTGAACGGTGTGCTGGATGCCGCGGCCAGTTCGGTCCCCTACAGCGGTAACCTCACGGTGAAATACCTGGGCCGGGGTTTCTTCAGCGGACGTTATGCCGGGGGGATGGATGAACTGCGGATCTGGAACGTGGCCCGGAGCGGCGTACAGATCCTGGCGGCGCACACCAACAGCATAGACCCGGGCAGCCCGGGCCTGCAGGGCTACTGGCGCTTTGACCAGGAAGCCGGAGAGCAGGTGGCCCAGGACCTGGGCCCCAACACCATCCAGGGGATAAATGGTGGGTCACTCTTCCCCGAAGCCGCGGACCCCGCCTTCAGTGCCACCAATGGGCCTCTGCAATACGCCTGCGAACGAGTGGTGAGCCTCGCCCTGCGTGCCCTGCTCCAGGGACCGTACCGGTCAACGGACCAGTTGATGACGGACCAGCTTCGTACGGCCGGTCTGCTACCCACCTCAGAGCCCTACACCGCGGCCGGCTTCACGATGCTCGGAGGCTCCGGCAGCACTCGGAACCCCGGCGTTTTCGCGGTCTCCGGGCCCAATGCCGTGGTCGACTGGGTACTTATCGAGCTGCGCGACCCGAACACACCTGCCACGATACTGCATACCGCCGTGGGCCTGATCCAACGCGATGGGGACATCGTGGGTATGGACGGGGTCTCGCCCGTGACGGTCACGGTGAACAGGCCGACCTACCAGGTGGCCCTGCGCCACCGGAACCACCTGGGGGTGATGAGCGCCTCCCCGCTCGCGTTCAACACGGGGACCGTGACCCTTGACCTCAGCCTGGTACCTACCGCCACATTCGGCACAGAGGCGCAGGCCTTTCAGGACGGCCGGATGATGCTGTGGGCGGGCGACACTGCGCGGGATGGTGCGGTCCGCTATGCAGGGGCGAACAACGACCGCGACCCTATCCTGGTGAGCATTGGCGGCACCATCCCCACGAGCGTGGTCAGCGGCTACCTGCAAACGGATGTGGACCTGGACGGGTGGGTGAAATATGGCGGCGCCGGGAATGACCGGGACAAGGTGCTGGTCACCATCGGTGGCCTGCTGCCCACCGCGCAACGGGCGGCACAATTGCCCTGAGCTGAGCGGGCGGACCGTGGGAAAGGCCATCCAGGCCCTATTTCACCTTCCTTAACAGGGCAGGTGCCCCACCTCGGCCGGGACCGATAACTTCGCCCACCGTAGCGGGATCGGCATACCAAGTCAGGTCCCGGAACGTTAGGCAGCCCATGGTGCGCATTCTCTTCACACTGCTTCTGCTCCCTTGGGGTCTGCTGCTGTGCGCGCAGGTCAACGAGATCGGTGGAACCATCGGGGCTTCCTACTACATCGGCGACCTCAATCCCACGAAGCACTACCCACGGGATACCAAACTGGCTGGCGGGCTGGTCTTCCGCCACAACTTCAACGACCGTTATGCGCTTCGTTTCCAAGGACTGTACGGGACCCTGCAGGCCTACGACAGTGATTCCCAGGACACCTTGCAACTGACCCGGAACCTGCATTTCACCACCAAGGTCATCGAGGTGTCCATGCTGCTGGAGATCAACTTCTTCAAGTACCGCAAAAAGGGGAAGGACGGCAAGAACTGGACACCCTTCGTGTTCGGCGGGCTGGCCTATTTCCGCACCAACCCCAAAGCCCAGCTGGACGATACCTGGTACGACCTGCAACCCTTGGGCACGGAGGGCCAGGGCACCACGGCCACCGGGAGCAAGGAAGCCTACAACCTGGACCAGATCTGCATCCCTGTCGGTGCGGGCATCAAGGTGAACCTGGGGCGGGTAGACATCCAGGCGGAATGGGGCATCCGGCGCACGTACACCGACTACATCGACGACGTGAGCGGGGTATACGTGGACAATGACCTGCTGGCCTTCGAGAACGGCCCCCTGGCCGCGAGCCTGGCCGACCGAAGCGGGCTGGAGCAGGCCATCCCGGGCTTCTCCAACGCCCTGCGTGCGCGCGGCGACAGCAATACACGCGACTGGTACAGCTACTCGGGGCTGACCATCACCTATATCATCAGCCGCTTCTCCGATTGTGACGAACAGTACAATTGGATGAAGCGAAAGCGCTGACCCGCCGGACTTTGCGATCTTTGCGCCCCTTTGGACCAGACCCCTCATAACACGGACGAGCTCCGGAGCCGTATCGATGATCAGCGCGTGCCCCGGCACATCGCAATCATCATGGACGGCAACGGCCGCTGGGCCAAACAGCACGGCGAGCACCGCATCGTGGGCCATGCCAACGGCGTGAACTCCGTGAGGGAAGCCCTGCAGGGGGCCACCGAGCTGGGTGTGGAGTACCTCACCCTGTATGCCTTCAGTACCGAGAACTGGAACCGCCCACAGAGCGAGGTGGACGCCCTGATGGACCTGCTGGTGAACACCGTGGTGAAGGAACTGGACGAGCTGGTGCAGAACGAAGTGCGCCTGAACGCCATCGGCGACCTGGACAGTCTGCCCCCGGGCTGCCGCCGGACGCTGCAGGAAGGAATGGCGCGCACGGCAGGCAACTCGCGCATCACCCTCACCCTGGCACTGAGCTACAGCGCCCGTTGGGAACTGGTGAACGCAGCCCGCAAGCTGGCCATCGCCGTCAAGGAGCAGGGGCTTGACCCGGCGTCCATCAACGAAGAGCAGCTGGCGGCCCAACTGTGCACGGCGACCATGCCCGACCCCGAGCTGCTGATCCGCACCAGCGGTGAGCAGCGCATCAGCAATTTCCTCTTGTGGCAGATCGCCTACGCCGAGCTCTGGTTCACGCCGTTGCTTTGGCCCGACTTCCGCAAGGCGCACCTGTTCCAGGCGGTGCTCGATTTCCAGAACCGCGAGCGCCGCTTCGGTCTCATCAGTGAACAGGTCACCCCCGGATAGTCCTCGATGCGCGCCCTCCTCTCCTTGTTGTTGCTCCTGCAGCTCGCGCTGGCCATCGCGCAGACCGGCCCGGCCATGGACTATGGTTATCCGGAGGAATATGAGATCGGCGGGATCACCGTGAGCGGAACGCTCGCCACCGACCCCAACGCCGTGAAGCTCTTCACCGGCCTGCAGGTGGGCGACAAGATCACCGTGCCCGGCGAGCGCATCTCGCGGGCCATCCGTAACCTGTGGGACCAGAAGCTCTTCAGCGATGTGCGCATCGAAGCGGCGGAGGTGCGGGGACGCACCATCTTCCTGCACATCCAGGTGGAGGAGAAACCGCGTTTGAGCCGCTTCAAGTTCAATGGTGTGAGCCGCAGCGAGAGCGACAAGCTGCGCGAGGAAGTGGAACTGATCGCCGGCCAGCAGGTCAGCGAGGCCCTGCTGGCCAACACCCGCTACCGGGTGCAGCGCTACTTCAGCGAGAAGGGATACCTGAAGGCGAAGGCCGTCATCGTGGAACGGCCCGATACCCTGCGCTCCAACAGCGTCCTGCTGGTGATCGATGTGCAGAAAGGGAACAAGTTCAAGATACAGGACGTGCTGTTCAACGGCAACGAGGCCCTCAGCGACCAGCGGCTGCGTGGCGCGCTGAAGAAGACCAAACGGAAGGTGTGGTGGAACATCTTCAGCAGCAGCAAATACGATTCCAAGGAATTCGCGAACGACAAGAACCGCTTGCTGGACGTGTACAACAACGAGGGCTACCGGAACGCCTCCATCACCCGCGACACGATGTACTTCGTGAGCGAGGACCGGGTGCAGGTGGAACTCGATGTGGAGGAGGGACCGCAGTTCCACTTCCGCAACGTGATGTTCACCGGCAACAGCAAGCACAGCGATGAGGTGCTTCGCAGCATCCTGAACATCCGCAAGGGCGACGTCTACAACAAATCCGTACTGGAGAGCCGCCTTTACATGAACCAGAGCGGACGCGACGTCAGTTCGCTGTACATGGACGATGGGTACCTGAGCTTCTATGCCGACCCCGTGGAACTGCTGGTGGAGGGGGACAGCATCGATCTGGACATCCGCATGCGCGAAGGCAAGCAGTACCGCGTGCGCAATGTGATCATCAAGGGCAACACCAAGACCAACGAACGCGTGGTGCGCCGGGAGATCCGCACCAAGCCCGGGCAGCTGTTCAACCGCAGCGATGTGATCCGCACCCAGCGTGAATTGTCCAACCTGGGATATTTCAACCCCGAATCCCTGGGCGTGAACCCGGTGCAGGACCCGCGCACGGGCACGGTGGACCTGGAGTATACCGTGGAGGAGAAACCCAGTGACCGCCTGGAACTGAGCGGTGGTTGGGGGGCAGGCCGACTGGTACTGTCCGTGGGTCTGTCGTTCACCAACTTCTCCCTGCGCCGCACCTTCGACAAAAGTGCCTGGCAGCCCCTGCCCAGTGGCGATGGCCAGACACTGAACCTGCGCGCACAGACCAACGGCGTGTTCTTTCAGAGCTACAGCATGAGCTTCGTGGAGCCCTGGCTGGGCGGGCGAAAGCCGAACGCGCTGAGCTTCTCGGTCTACCATTCGGTGCAGACCAACGGCGAGAACAAGTACATCAACAGCAGCATCGGCAAGATCGAGAACCCCCTGCGCCAGTCCCTGCTCATCACCGGGGCCAGCGTGGGCCTGGGCAAGCGCCTCACCTGGCCGGATGACTACTTCATCCTGCGGCAGACGCTGGGGTACCAGTTGTACAACCTGGACAATTACAGCAGCGGCGCCGTGATCTTCGCGTTCACCAACGGCAGCAGCAATGTTTTGACCTACGAGGTGAGGCTCTCACGCAATTCGATCGACCAGCCCTTCTTCGCCCGCAGTGGATCGGACGTCACTCTTTCGATGAAGGCCACGCCGCCCTGGTCGCTGATGAACCCGCAGCGTGACTACGAGAACCTGCTCCCGCAGGACCGCTATGAATGGGCGGAGTTCTACAAGACGAAACTGACGATGCAGTGGTTCAACAAGCTCACCGGCAGCAAGACGGGCCACAACCTGGTGCTCATGACGCGCGCGGGCTTCGGTTACCTGGGCCGCTACAACAATGCGGTGGGCAACTCGCCCTTCGAGCGCTTCTACCTCGGCGGCGCCGCTCTCACCGGCTTCCAGCTGGACGGTCGCGAGATCGTGGGACTGCGGGGCTACGATGACTTCTCCCTCTCACCCCCCACGGGCAACTTCGTGGTCTCCAAGTACACGGCCGAACTGCGTTTCCCGGTCTCGCTGAACCCTTCGGCCACGATCTACACCTTGGGCTTCATCGAGGCTGGCAACACCTGGAACTCCATCGAGAACTTCGATCCCTTCAAGCTCTACCGCTCGGCGGGTTTCGGTCTGCGCCTGTTCCTGCCCATGTTCGGCCCCATGGGCCTGGACTACGGCTGGCGCTTGGATAACGTGCCCAACCTGCCCCGCATGGCCAAGAGCCAGTTCCACTTCACGATCGGCATAGATCTTGGCGAGCTGTGATCCGGATCGCCTATTTTTCGACAGCTTACGCATGAAACGCACGCTCCCCTCCCTGATCATCCTGGCGGTCCTGCTGGGGATGGCGCATGTTGCCGATGCCCAGCGTATCGCCTTCGTGAACACGAAGTACATCCTGGACCAGATGCCGGAGTATTCCTCCGCGCAGAAGGAACTGGACCGCATGAGCAAACAATGGCAGGAGGAGATCGACGAGCGCCACCTGCAGATCAAGCGGATGCGCGACTCCTACAATGCAGAGGCCATCCTGCTCACTGAGGAGATGAAACGCTCGCGGCAGGACGAGATCGACCGGCGCGAGCGGGAGGCGCGCGACCTGCAGAAGAAACGCTTCGGCCCCAACGGCGATCTGTTCAAGAAGCGGCAGGAGCTCATCCAGCCCATCCAGGACCGGGTGTACAACGCGGTGAAGGAAGTGGCCGGAACGAACTACGTGGCCGTGTTCGATATCGGCGGACAGAGCAGCAACCTGCTTTTTGCCAGCGAGAAATACGACAAGAGCGACACCGTGCTGCGCAAACTGGGCATCCGCCCAGGACAGGGTGGCGATGATGACGACGAGAAGGAATTCGGTGACGACCCCGCACCCGAAGGGGCGCCCACGAAGGACAGCGAACAGAAGCCGAACCCCACTGACCCGAAAAGCGGTGGTCAGGACATGAAACAACCCCGATGAACATCCGATCCATGAAGAACCTGATCCTGGCCGCAGGCCTGCTGCTGAGCGCCGCCCCTGCGATGGCCCAGAACACGAAACTCGGTCACATCGACCGGCAGAAGTTGATGCTGTTGCTCCCCGAGCGCAAGGACGCCGAGACCAAGATGCAGGCCTTCGCCAAGACCTTGGACGAGCGCCTGAAGGCCATGGGTGCCGAGTACCAGGCCAAGGTGGCCGATGCCCAGGCGCGCGCGGAGACCATGACCCAGACCGAGAAGGACATGGTGGTGCGTGAGATCCAGGAGTTGGAGCAGCGCATCCAGGCCGCCCAGGAAAAGGCCCAGGAGGACCTCACCAAACAGGAGGAGGAACTGCTGCGCCCGATGGTGGACAAGACCAACACCGCCATCAAGGAAGTGGCCGACGCCAACAACTTCACCTACATCTTCGACACCAGCACAGGCTTCGTGCTTTACTATGACAAGGGCGAGGACATCCTGCCTTTGGTGAAGACCAAGCTCGGCATCCTGTAAGCATCCAGCTTCCCTGACCGTGCCCCACGACGACCGGCCCATCGGCATCTTCGATTCCGGCATCGGCGGGCTCACCGTCACCTCTGTCATCCGTCAGGCGCTCCCAAGGGAGCGCCTGATCTATTTCGGGGACAACCTGCACATGCCCTACGGCCAGCGCAGCCTGGAGGAGGTGCAGCGCTTCAGCTTCGCCATCGTGGAGGCCCTGCGCGCCATGGACTGCAAGCTCATCGTCATCGCCTGTAACACGGCTTCCGCGGCAGCCCTCTCAGCCTTGCGGCAGGCCTGGACCGGCTTCCCCTTCGTGGGCATGGAGCCGGCCGTGAAGCCCGCCGCGGAGCACACCACCACCGGCACCGTGGGCGTGATCGCCACCACGGCCACCTTCCAAAGCGAGCTCTACGCCTCCATCGTCTCACGCTTCGCCGGTGATGTCAAGGTGCTGCACCAGGCCTGCCCGGGCTTGGTGAGGCAGATCGAATCGGGCGCCTTCGACCACCCGGAGACCGAGACCATGCTGCGAGGCTGGCTTGAGCCGATGCTGGAGCAGCACATCGATGCCCTCGTGCTAGGCTGCACCCACTACCCCATCGTACGCCCGCTCATCGAGCGCATCGTGGGACCCAAGGTCCGCATCATCGATCCGGCACCGGCCATTGCGCGCCGTGTGGACCAGCTCACCACCCAATTCGGCATCGCCGCATCACCGGAAGCCAATGGCTCACTGACGTGCTGGACCAGCGGCGACCCGGCCGTGTTCACCGTCCTGATGCACCGACTGCACTTGGAGGATGTGGTGGTCCGCCAAGGTGTGTGGAGCGCCGATGGAGCGCTCACGCTTCCGTGAACCACCCCGCGTACAGCCGGTAATTCGCCGCGATGCGTTCGATCTCGTTGGTGGAGAGGTCGGCGCTGACCGGCCCGATGCGCTTTGCTGGTACGCCGGCCATCAGGCTGCCGGGTTCCACCACGGTGTTCTGCGTCACCACGGCACCGGCGGCGATCACACTGCCCTCGCCGATCACGGCCTGGTCCATCACGATGGCGCCCATGCCCACCAGCACCTTGTTGTGGATGGTGCAGCCGTGCACGATGGCGTTGTGCCCGATGCTCACATCGTTGCCGATGGTGAGGCCGCATTTCAGGTAGGTGCTGTGCAGCACGGCCCCGTCCTGGATGTTCACCCGGTCACCGATGCGGATGGCGTTCACATCGCCGCGCACCACCGCGTTGTACCACACGCTGCAGCCGCTGCCCATCTGCACATCACCGATCACCACGGCGGTCTCGGCCAGAAAGGGTTCATCGGCGAAGTGTGGCGTGAAGCCACGGACAGAACGGATCAGGGCCATGGATGCGACGGTGTCAAGTTCCAAAGCAACGGAACAAACCGCAGATGAACATTGGAGATCCTTTGAGTGCAATGAACCACCGATGAGCAGTTGAAATGCAGGAACCACGGATACACACGGACCGACACGGATGAATGCACCTACCCGACCGTGCAACAAGACCTTTCAGATCCGTGTGCTCCCTAAGCCTCGGGCTGCGTCCTCCCGAGGCCTCAGGACGTGGTCAACAAAACCTAGCCGACGGCAGGTCGCTACAAGTACTTTCCCAGAACAGATCCGTGTGTATCTGTGTGCATCCGTGGTTTAAAACCCTTCCGACCGAAGGTCGATCACCAACGGATGCATCCCGGGGATCACTCCTTCTTCTCGGGCATCTTGCCGCACCCTTCCTTCTGGCAGCAGGCCGGCAGGTTCGCGAAGGCCTTGGAGTCACCGGGCAGCTCGTCGGCATGATAGCCCAGCTTCGTCAGTGCCACCTTGATGGCCTCGGGCGTGGTCTTGCGTTCATCGTATTCCACCTTCACCAGGTTGGTGCTCAGGTCGAGGTCGACGGACTTCACACCCTTCTCATAGATCAATTCCTTCTCAATGGTGGTCTCGCACATGTCGCACACACTGCTTGTGCGGATCGACAGCACGCTCCACTTATCATCCTGCGCCGAAGCAGCGAAGGACAGGGCGAGGAAGAGGGTCGTCAGGAGGGTCTTCATGATTCGGAGGGATCGTTGGTGGTGTTCTTGGCAAGGGTGAAGCGCAGGCCGGCATAGACCATGGCGCGGTTGGTGGGTCCCCAGATCAGGGAGGCATCAAAGTACGGGCCGAAGGGATCATCGGCGGCGATGATCTGGTCCTGTTGCAGGGTGCTGGTGAGGTTCTCACCGCCCACGTAGAACTCCCAGGCGCCCCTCATGTGGGTGATCTGTGCGTGAAGGGTGGCATAGGCGGGCGAACGCTCGGGCATGCGCAGTTCCTCGGGGTTCTGCTGTGTGCCGGGGATGCGTCCCTCGCCAAAGATGTTCAGCGTGATGTCGAAACGCCAGCGCTCCTTTCGATCAGCGTATGCCAGGTCCACGAGGCCGCGGTGGGTCGGTGTCATCGGCCTTTCCAGGAGGCGGCCGCTGTAGGTGCTGCGCACATCGTAATAGCGGTGGCTCACCTTCAACATCCACGTGCGGCTCAGGTCCACTTGGATATCGGTGAGCAGGCTGTTGGCGTAGGACGCCCCATCGAGCATGTACACTGCGATCTGCTGCGGACCGCGGTCCAGGTCGGCGATCACCTGGTCGGTGAACTGCGAGCGGTATGCATCGAAGCCGAAAGCCCACTTGCGGTCCAGCCACTTGAACTTGTGCAGGACCGATGCGCCGAAGTTCCAAGAGCGCTCCATGCCCAGTTCACCCTCGAAGAGCACACGGCGCGAACTGGCAAGGATGGCGGCGTTCTCCACCACCGGGTTGGCCGTGCGGAAACCGTGGCCCACGGAAAGGCGGGCAGTGGTCAGCGGTCCCAGGTCGAACTTGGCGTGCACGCGCGGGCTAATCACATTGCCGATGCGGTCGTTGGCATCGGCGCGCAGGCCGGCCACCAGGGTCACGTCCTTGCGCATCAGCGTGTATTCCGCAAACGCACCCGGCATGCGTTCCACGCGTCCCAGGTCCAGCGTGCGCCCGATGGTGTCCATCAGCAGCTCCGTGTAGTCATCGTACTGGAAGGACAGTCCGGCCTTCAGCTGATCCGTGCCCTTGCCCAGCAGTTGCTGGTACACCACGTTGGCATAGGCGCTCTGCTGAAGGCCCTGATAGTCGCGGATGCCATAGGTGGACGACACATCATGTCGCCGCGCGGAGACCAGCACACCGATGCTCTTGGTCGGGTCGTTCTCGAAGATGATGCCATGCTTAGCGATCAGGTCCAGCACCTCGTTCCGGATGTCGATGCCATAGAGCCCCAAGGGTCGGTGGCCTTCATGCTCCTCCCCCAGTGGCACCGCGCCATGCATCGCGCTCTGCCCGCCCTGCCGCTGGTCGTTCACGTAGCGCAGGGTCACCTGTCCACTGCGACGCTCACCCTGGTACATCCAGCGGTCCATCACGTTGATGCGCTGCGTGAGCGGCATATCCATGAAGCCGTCGTTGTTCTGGTCCATCTCCACGTCGAAGAAGTTCCCATGCACCATCAGCAGGTTGGCGCTGTTCCTTCCCGTGGGCTGTGCGGCGTGCACATTGGCCTCCATGCGCCCCTGGCTGTTGCCGTAGACGTTCACGAAGAGCGGCGGTTCGGCCAACGGGTTCAGCAGGCACAGGTCGATCTGGCCGGTCATGGCATTGGGGCCGTTCACCGCCGTGCCGATGCCCTTGCTGAGGTTGATGTCCTGGATCCAGGTGCCGGGGATGAGGGTGAGGCCCGAGGTGGTGGAGAGGCCGCGAATGAAGGGGATGTTCTCCACGCTGATCTGTGCGTAGCGCCCATCGAGTCCCAGCATGCGGATGGTCTTGGTGCCCGAGACCGCATCGCTATAGTTCACGTCCACCGTGGCGTTGGTCTCGAAGCTCTCGCTGAGGTCGCAGCAGGCGGCGCGCTTCAGCTCCTTCTGCCCGATGATCTCCGTGGCATTGATGCTGCGCATGTCCAGCTGGGTGCCGCTCACGCGCTCCACGATCTCCACGGCCTTGAGGTTCACCGAGGCGCTGAGCGCGATGGACAGGGCGGAGGTGGGTGCATTGCGCAGCAGCGTGGAATCGGGCGTGAAGCCCACATAGGTGGTGACCAACGTGGCGGGCCAGCGCTCGGGGGCGGGCACCGAGAAGCGCCCATCGCCATCGGTGACGGCACCTGCGGTGGTACCGGCCCAGTAGACGTTCGCGCCGAAGAGGGCGGAAGGGCCCTCGGGACCGGCACCCAGCACACGGCCGGTGACGGGTGCCTGGGCGCGGGCGGCACAGACCGCAAGCAGGAGGAGGAAGAGGAACGTTGATCGGATCACTGACAAAAGCAGTTGAAATGCAACCTGGAACGGACAGGGAAGGCCATGCTTCCATACGCCGCTTGGTCGCGGCGGACCTCTTGGGATCAGATCAACAGGCGGCGCAAGAGGGCCAGACGCGCAACAGCGTCATCCGGCGGCGGCCTGGTCTCCCTAGCGTTCACCACCACCACCAGGGGCAGGGTCACCTGCAGCAGGGGGGCATTGTCCAAGGCCACCAGGGCCACGTCCAAGGCGAGCGTGCGTTCCAAGCGTTGTTCTGCGCCGTCGGACATCACCTCGCTGAAGGCACAGCAGTTGGCGCTCACCGTGGGCAGTTCGTGGTCGTTCTCCTCCGGTGGGCAGCAATCCTCCCCCTTGCCGAAGCTCAGCACACTGTGTCCGGCCTCCAGGCAGGTCATGCGCGACATTCCGGTCACGCTGGTGGCCACCAACAGCAGGGCCACCGCGAACACGGTGAACCACTTGTGGCGATGGAGGAAGCGGCGCATGAAGTACAAAAGTAGGCCATGCGAACTGCGGAGCGCAAGGGATCGGGGGCCCCTCCTTGGGAAGCCACCGCAGCCCCGGCGCTACCTTTGTCCTTCGCTTTCGCCCCCTATGGCGGCAGCGAACAACGCATGTCCGAGCCAGTCAAACGCCCTCCCGTTTCGGTGTATGCCGAATCCACCCCGAACCCGAGCACCATGCGCTTCGTGAGCAGCCGCCTGCTGGTGCAGGACGGCCGCCTGCTGGAGTTCCGGACGCCCGCGGAGACCACCGCCGTCTCGCCCCTCGCCGAGCATGTCTTCAACCTGCCCTTCGT
Source organism: Chryseobacterium gleum (assembly GCA_945872795.1). Taxonomy (GTDB): domain Bacteria; phylum Bacteroidota; class Bacteroidia; order Flavobacteriales_F; family PHOS-HE28; genus PHOS-HE28. Next base: position 9,529 of record CAMCAZ010000004.1, on the reverse strand, counting down.
CACGGGCGTCTTCATCAGCAGCAACTTCATCTCCGTCACCCGCAACAACTCCATCACCTGGGACCTGGTACAACTGGAACTGCGCGAGTACATCCAGGAGTTCCTGAACACCGATGGTCGCGTGGTGTATGAGGACGCACCCGCGCAGGCCCTTGCCGATGCCAACGAGCGCGCCAGCAGCCATGCCGATGCGAAGGGCCCCGAGGATGAGAAGATCATCCGGATCCTGGAGGAGTACATCCGCCCCGCGGTGGAGGCCGACGGCGGGCATATCGCTTTCCGTTCCTACGACGAGGGTGTGGTCACTGTGTCCCTGCGCGGCTCATGCAGTGGCTGTCCCAGTAGCCTGGTGACGCTGAAGCAGGGCATTGAGAACCTGCTGAAGCACGAGGTGCCGGGGGTGCGGGAGGTGGTCGCAGAGGAGCTGTAGGATCGCGGATGCGCGGCCCCGTCCGGGGCAGAAATGAACAGCCGTGTGCAATTCGGCTCGGCACTGCATCTTCCTTCCAAACGAACGAACATGCGAACTTCCATTCCCCTTCTGGCGATCGCGCTGCTCAGCAGCACGATCGCCGCCGGACAGAACCTGGGCGAGATCCAGGGCAGTGTGCTGGACGAACAAGGCGAGCCCCTCCCCTACGCCAACGTCGTCACCGACCGCGGCGATGGGCTCATCGGCACCACCACCGATGATCGCGGACGCTTCATCCTCAAGCCCCTCGTCCCCGGCACCTACACCGTGCGCATCTCCTTCGTGGGGCTGCTCACCAAGGAGATCACCGGCGTGCAGGTGAACCCGGATAAGATCACCTTCCTGAAAGGGGAAGTGCTCCTGGCCAACAACACCCTGCCCATCCATACCGTCATCGGCCGTCGCTGGGAACCACCCTTGATCGACCCCGAAGAGCCCAGCAAGCTCACCATCATCGCCGCGCAGTTCGAGGACAACCCCCAGCGCAAGAACCCCGTGGCCCTGATCGCGAGCACCTCTCCGGACATCTACAAGTCACCCAACAGCGACGAGCTCTATTTCCGCGGCTCCCGCTCCGATGCCATGGCCTACTACGTGGACGGTGTGAAGGTCACTGACGGCCTGAGCGGAGTGCCTCCCGCCGGCATCGCGAGCATCACCATGTACACCGGCGGACTGCCCGCCCGCTACGGCGATGTCACCGGCGGTGTGGTGGCCATCGAAACGAAGAGCTACTTTGACCTCTACATGCAGCACCAGGCCGGGCTGCGCTAAACCCCACCACAGGTGTTCCTGCGCCGGAAACAAAGCGTCGCCGCAAGCGATGAGGAATTGGTGACCGCCCTGTGCAGCGGTCACCGTTCCGCATTGGGGGACCTCTGGGACCGTTATGCGCAACTGCTCTATGGCGTGGGCCTCAAGTACCTCAGGGACAGCGAACGCAGCAAGGACCTGGTGGTGGAGCTCTTCACCGCACTGCCCGGACTGCTGGCCAAACAGCCCGTGCAGCGCTTCCGCCCCTGGGTGCACACGGTGATGCGCAACCGCTGCCTCATGGCCCTGCGCAGCGACAAGGGGCACCACAGCCCGCTCAGCGAGCATCTCAGTGTGGAGGACGATGCCGGCGAGGCCGTGCTGCTGGAGAGCAGCCTGCAACAATTGGAACAGGCCCTGCAACTGCTCAACGAGGCCCAGCGCAGCTGCATACGCCTGTTCTACCTGGAACACTACAGCTACCACCAATGCGCGGAACGCACCGGCCTTTCCGTGGAACAGGTGCGCAGCCACCTGCAGAACGGGCGGCGCAACCTGAAGCTCCACCTGGAACGCTTGCGTAATACTGCCTGAACCATGGCCACCCCTTTCCCCGATAGCCCCTTTGCCCCAGCCCGGCCGACGCCCGCCCAGTTGCAGGCCTATGCCGAAGGACGCCTGCCGCCCGCCGAGCACAACGCCGTGGAGCGCGCCTTGGAGAGCGACCCCTTGCTGCGCGATGCCCTGGAGGGACTGCAGCACCCCCAGGCCACTACGGGCTGGAGCGCCCTGCAGCGCCAACGCCCCGGCGCTGGTGGCCGGGCCTCGCTCTGGGTCGGTGGCTCGGTGCTGCTTGCCGCGCTCGCCATCGCCCTCTGGCCCAGCGCTGTACCCCGGCCGAACAACGCACCCACCACTCCCACCAGCGTGGCCCAGCCGGACGCGGCACCCACCGAGATCATCGAGGAAGGACCACTGGCCATCGCGGAGATCAGCCAAGCGCGTGAACTACCGGCCACCGAACAGATCGGGCACCGCAGCGACGAGCGCCACGCCGCACCCGTGGACCGCAGCACGGACGTGCAACCCCTCGCCGACCGCCGGCCGGATACCGCCCAGCTCATCGCCCCCACCAGCACCCCTGCGCCGGCGCGTGCCGCGCGTGCCGTGCACCAGCTGCTCTACCTGCACGACCTCAAGGTGGTGCACCCCCGCGCCCTCTATGCCCGGGAACCCCTGCTTGAGGTGGAGCCCGGTGGCGTGGACGCGCGCTTCGCCGATCACGACCAGCAGCGACAGGCCCAGGGCTCCGAGCAGCACATGCTCTATACCGCCTACCTGGATGAGGCCATGGCCCACTTCGCCCGCGCCCACCACAAGGAGGCCCTTGCCGAGCTGCGCTTCCTCCTCACCCAGTACCCCGATGATGTGAACGCCCTGTTCTACGCCGGGCTCTGCGCCTACAACCTGGGCCTCTATGATCGTGCCCGCAGCTTCCTGCACCGCGTCGCCACACACCCCGTGGACGCCTTCGATGAGGAGGCCACCTGGTACCACGCTCTCACGCTTCAGCGCGCCGGCGAGCGCCAGGCCGCACAGGAGGCCTTCGCCAGCATCGCCGCAGGCGGAGGGTTCTATGCGGAACGGGCGGCGGAGATGGCCGAAAGGGGGCGGTGAGGGAGCGGGCTCAGGCATCCCCGACCACAGTTGGTCCCTACTGGATCTGCAATGGTGGATGAAGAAGAGCAGACGGTGACCATGCACCCCTGCTCATGCACGCAAAACGCCCCGGACCTTTCAGCCCGGGGCGTTCCCTTTTGGTTCAGTTCTTCCCTTATGGCTGGATCACCAGACGCTCGGTGTAGACGGTCTCACCGGCGGTGATGTTCACCAGGTACATGCCTGCAGCGAACTCGCCGTTGAGGTCAAGCACGGTGTTGATCATGCCATCGTTCACAGCGATCGTGCGGGCGCTGACGCGCTTGCCGAACAGATCGAAGATGTCAACGCTCACGGTGTTCACACCGTCTTCGATGGTGCTGAGGCTGAAGTTCAGCACATCAGCACGGTTCGGGTTCGGGAACAGCGTGACTGTGAACCCGGGGACGGGCACACGGTATTCCTCCCTTGCACCGGTCCAAGAGCCTCGCTGATCGCCATGCTGTGCACCTTCTCCAGGCTCTTCCCGAACTCGATGCTCTTGTTGATCACATGGTCAAAACCTTCAACACGCGAAGGTCCAGGACCGCCTTCGGGTTCGATGCTCACCACGTGGGGTGCATAGAGCTCTTCGATGGCGTCCACGAATTTGCCTTCGCGGAAAAGGGATACCAGGCGGTCGGCCACCTCCTGGGTGGTCATGGTGGTCGTTGCGGTGCTCATGGTAATGAATGGGGTTGGAGGGGCCGGTTGTTCGACTCGCTCAAAATTGCCAGCATGAGGTTTACTGCATATTGTGCCTGAGCGAACTCTTGTCGTGGAGTGATGGACCGTTCGCCCCTTGGTCGACCATGCATCGCCAGGTCCGGACATGAGTGTCCAGACCCGATGACCGATCTTTTCATACTGGCGTCATGATCGCCCAAGGATGATGATCTCATTTTGCCTCCTGACAATCGCCAGCCATGCGCCTCATCACGCTCTGCACCACCCTGCTCTGCTCCACCCTACTGCCCGCACAGTCCGTGGTCCGCGGCCCCTACCTGCAAACGCCCACGGACAACAGCATCATCGTGATGTGGCGTACGGATGTGAGCATCGGAACCACCCTCTGGTACGGCGCTCACCCGGACAGTCTGGACCAGAGCATCGTGGGGGGGAACACCGTGCAGGACCACAGCGTGATGCTCACGGGCCTTGCACCCTACACCACCTACTACTACGCGGTGGGCTTTGAGGACAGCCTGATCACCACGCCATCGGAACAGTACCGCTTCCGCACACACCCCCTGCCGGGTACCGAGCAGCCGATCCGCGTATGGGCCATCGGCGATTTCGGCAAGGGCAACGCGGAGCAGATCGCGGTGAAACAATCCTACATGGCATACCCCGGTGCGGCGGACACCGACGTGTGGATCTGGTTGGGCGACAATGCCTACGACGATGGCACGGACAGCGAATACCAGAGCAAGGTCTTCGGCCTCAGCGGCTTCAGCGATGTGTTCAATTGGCTGCCCTTCTACCCCACCCCCGGTAACCACGACTACAATGAGGTATGGCGGGAGAGCACCTTCTTCGGCATCCCTTACTCGAACATCGACCTGGAGGACCACGAGGGGCCCTATTTCGACATCGTGGATGTGCCGGAGCAGGCAGAGGCTGGTGGGGTCCCTTCGCAACTGGAGGTGTTCTACTCCTTCGACCATGGGAACACCCACTTCCTGTCGTTGAATTCCGAGGTGTACGACTTCCTCAACACCTCCGACGGCATCGACCGGATGAAGGCCTGGATCGAAGAGGACCTCGCGCAGAATGACAAGTTGTGGACGGTGGCCTACTTCCACCAGCCGCCGTACAGCAAGGGTTCGCACGACAGTGATGGCCTCTTGGAACTGGTCATCAAGGCGATGCGCGAGCGCGTGGTTCCCCTCTTGGAGGAATTCGACATCGACCTGGTGGTATGCGGTCACAGCCACGTGTATGAGCGCAGCCACCTGATCCACGGTCACTATGGCAACTCGGGTTCCTTCGACCCCGGGACCATGCTGATGGACGGCAACGGTGGCGACCTGGCCGCGGGGGAACCCTACCTCAAGGACGTCCTGCCCACCACGCCGGACGGCACGGTCTACGTGGTCTGCGGCAACAGCGGAAGCGGCAATACGGACGGCAGCATGGACCACCCCGCGATGGTCAGCAACATCAACGGCGAGGGTGTCTACGGCTCGTACATCATGGACATCTACAAGAACCGCCTCGACGGCCGCTTCCTGAACAGCGATGGCGGCATCGGCGATCACTTCACCATCCTGAAGACCAACATGGAGCTGGTCCCCCAGGTGGATGGGGCCCTCTGCGTCGGCGACTCCATCCTGCTCAGCGCTGCGCATAGCGGTGGCAGCGACGCGGTGAGCTACCGCTGGGAGCCCGGCAACCTGGCCGACACGAGCGCCGTGCTGTTTCCCGAAGAGACCACCACCTACACGCTCTACGCCACGGATGCGCTCACCGGCCAGGTGGACAACAGCACCTTCACCATCACCGTGGAGGAACTGCCGACCCCGGTCATCGTGGAGGTCGACGGTGGCCTGAGCGTTCAGGAGGGATTCACCTACCAGTGGTACCTGGACGGCGAGGCCATAGCCGGTGCGACCGAAAGCACCTACGTTCCACTGGACCTCGGGGTGTACACCGTGGAGCTGATCAACGGCGCATGCAGCACACTCTCCGCTGAGTACCTCTACATCACCACCGGCATCGCCTCACGCAGCAGCCGGGGCCTGCGGGTCTACCCCAGCCCTACCGATGATGTGTTGAACGTGGAGCTCGATGCCCTGCAAGGTGGCGCCGAACTGCGCCTGGTGGATGCCAGCGGAAAGGCCGCCTTGGTCCACAGCCTCAACGCCGATCGTTGCACGCTGGACCTCAGCGTGCTCGGCAGCGGCAGCTACCTGCTCCTGGTGCGCAGCAGCACGGGCCAGCAGTGGACCAGCACGGTGGTGAAACGCTGAGCACGCGACCCGGATCACAGCCGGCCATCCGGGTATGGCCGACTGCAGCGGTCACGACCAAGCCCATGCAGGTCTCCGAAAAGCCTCTTCAGGAGTTTAATTCGCCCATCGCATCCACGGAACCAAGCGGTTGAAGTCCCTCCGGCAAAGAAGGTCGAGGGCGAACCTCGTACAGCACTGAACGAAGCCCCTTGTCCGCCGCCTTTCCTCAGGGAGCGCTGCACACGGCAACACGCACGTGGCGATCAGGATAGCCTCAGGCTGGGTGCTTTGCACGAGCTGTAAAGCAAGATCGACCGCAAGGCACGCGGTGAGAACGAAACCCGGCTGCACACCATCCATGCCTGGCTCCCTCACTTCGCCTTCAACACCCTCCACGTCACCCGTTCCGTTCCTGTTTCCAGCGAGAGCAGGTAGGTCCCGGCCTCCAGGTCCGTCAGGTCCAGCACTTCCAGGCCAAGGCCGGCGGGTGAGCGACCTTGCTCCATGCGGTGAACGGTCCTGCCGGATGCGTCGATCAAGGTGAAGCGGAGCGCTTCCCCGTTCGCGTAGTAGTGGATCGTCACCCGATCAAGCACCGGATTGGGGTACACACCCAGGATGACCATCGGGGATGCCACAGCACCAAGGGCCGTGCTGATGTCGATCGGCGGGCAGCTGGGCGCCATGGGCGCTTTGTCCGCTGCGGGCCGCACCGCCGGTGCTGCGGCCACCTCCAGGTTCCGCTCTCCGGCGTTCACGCTGCGGCCGGCATCGAAGGCGTAGGTGGTGTCGATGGTGGTGATGCTGGACAGCGTGTACCAGTCGCATTGGGTGCGTTGCGTGTTGATGTCCACGATGGCGAAACCCCGCTCCTCGATGTTCAGGTGTTTCACGTGGCCGTTAAGCACCTGCACCAGCGGTTCAAGCGCACCGAGGTCCAGGCTCGGTGAGGTGACGCTGCTGGTGACGAACTCCACCCCCATGGAGTTGGCCCCGGTGAAGGGGTTGTAGCCCTCCAGCGGAATGTCGTTCCCCCAGGCGGAGTGGATATCACCGGTGAGCACCACCATGTTCCCGATGTTGCCCTCCATCACATGCTCCATCAGGCGATCGCGCTCCGCCGGGTAGCCGTCCCACTGGTCCGTGTTCACCGGTGCGCCGAAGAGGTTCAGCGGTGCCACCATCACCTGCTGGCCCAGGATGTGCCATTGGGCCGAAGAGGAATCCAGCCGGTCGAAGAGCCATTCGCGCTGCTCCGCACCGAGCAGGGTGCGCGCCGTGTCCGCCAGTTGGGGATCACCGATGTTCAACTGCTCGTCGCGCCCTTGGATGCGCGTGTCCAGCATGATCAGCTCGGCCAGGTCGCCCAGTTGCAGCGAACGGTAGATCCGCGTGGTATCGGTCATCGTGTCCGGCAGGCGGATGGGCATCCATTCATCGTAGGCCTCGAAGGCCATGGCCTTGCGGTCCTCCCAGGGCCCCTCGCCGGCCTGGTGGTTCTCCGCGCCGCCGGTCCAGGCGTTGTTCGCGAACTCATGATCATCCCACACGCACACGAAGGGGTAGTTGCGGTGCAGCAACTGCAACTGCGCGTCCAGCTTGTACTGCGAATGCCGGGTGCGGTACTCCGGCAGGGCCAGGATCTCCGTCTCCGGTTCATAGGGCCTGTCCACATCGGGGTCATTGCCGAACTCATCGCTGCCGTACTCATAAATGTAGTCCCCCAGGTGCACCACCAGGTCCACGTCGTTGCGGCGCGCCACGATCTCGTAGGCATTAAAATAGCCCGCATTGTAGCTCGCGCAGCTGAACACCGCCAGCCGCAGACTGTCCGCATCGCCCTCGGGCAGCGTCCAGGTGCGCCCGGTGCAGGAGGGCACCCCCAGCGCGCTGAAGCGGTAGTAGTAATGGGTGTTCGGCTCCAGGCCCTCCACGTCCACCTTCAGGGTATGGTCCCGCGCCGCCAAGGCCATGGACGAGCCGGTGGCCACCACGTTGAACAAGCTGGTGTCCGTGCCGATGACCCAATCCACCGGGATGTCCACCAGCGTGCTGTCCGTCACCCGGGTCCACAGGATCACCGAGCGTGAGGTGGGGTCACCGGAGGCCACCCCGTGGTAGAAGGGGGCCAGCGCCGGGTCCGGTGCCGATCGGTCCTGCGCGAAGCAGAACGGGGAGAGCAGAACGAAGGATAGAAGGACCGCGGCTTTCATCGGCGCTGGGTTTGGATGGCCCAAGGTGCGCCAAGCGCATTACACCAAGGTCATCTCCACATGAATTCAGCGTGGACCACATACGAATTGTATCGGTGCAAGCGCGCCCTTCACCATGGTCCGCTCCAAGGTGGTGAGCCCATTGCTCTCATTCGGTCTCGCACCACCCTTGATGACATTTGGACGGTGCGACGTCGCAGCCCCGAACCGGCAGCCCTACCGACTACGCCAGCTCAACGCGCCACCACCAGGGTGCGGGTCATCTCCACGCCGTTCACCACCACATGCACGAAGTACAGACCGGCTTCCAGCGTGGAGACATCCACGGTGTGCAGGTCATCACCCTTGACCAGGGCCAGACCACCTTGCAGCGCGGTCTTCATCCGTTCGTTGTAGACGATGTAGCGCCCTTGCACGTCCGCCTCAAGGCCCTTCACGTGCAGGTTCACCAAGGTAGTGGCCGGGTTCGGGAACAGTTCCAGTTGTGCCTTGCCTTGGATGAAAATGCTGTTCGTGGCCAGCACCTTTCCCTGGCCGTCCACCACTTCGTAGTGGTTCCATCCGTTGGCCGGCGTGGTATCCGTGAATGATCCGCTCGACGTGGAAAGGTTGGATACCGGCGTACGCGCACCGTTCTCCACGCGCATCAGGCGGGCACCACCCGCAGTGGTCCCCTCCCAGGCCAGCAGCACATGCTCCCCTTGGGCAGCGGGGCGCAGCACCAGGTCCGGCTGCATGGCCATGCCTGCTGGTGCCGCCAGGTCGCGGGTGAAGGTGTACGAGGTCAGCACACTTTCGCTGGTGGAGTTGCCCACCGTACGATAACCGGTGAAGGCGATGGTGATGCCCGGGCCACCGTTATCCGTTACCTGCACCATACCATATTGTCCGGTGGAGGAATTCGGATTGGGGAAGGTGCCTCCCTGGCTGTAGGTGCCGCCCTTGGTGGATCCGCTGTTGTTCACGGCGGCCGCTTGGAACACCGGATAATCATTGGGATTATTGCTGCCCGTGGAGAAATCGTGGTTCGATCCATTGTCGATCGCCAGCATGTGGGCATCGCCGCTCAGGATGAACATGTTCCGGATGTTGTTGTCGCGGAAGAAGTTCGACAGTTCCGTGCGCTCTGCCGTGAAACCGCCCCAATTGTCCGACTGGTTCCCACCGAAGGAAACGCCGCTCACCCAGGCGATCATCAGGCCATTATCACGGGCGAAGAGGCATTGGTTCTTGAACCAGGCCTTTTGCGTGGCACCCATCATGCTGCTGCCCGCACGCTCCGAGCGCAGGTCGGACAGGATGAAATGGACCCTGCCCACCGTGAACGACTGGTGGATGGGCACGTTGCCCGTACCCGCCGCCAAGGGATAGTGCGGCACATACTCCTGGTAGGCCTGGCGTGCATTGGCCCGTCCGCTGGATGAGCCGCCGCTGTTGTT
>CAMCAZ010000003.1 GCA_945872795.1 Chryseobacterium gleum | reverse complement strand
CTGGTGGCGGAGATGCTCGGTGTTGTGGCCCCGTTGCTCCACAGGTAGCTGTAGGGTGGGGTGCCGCCGGTGACGGTCACGGTGGCCGTTCCATCGCCGTTGCCCAGGCAGGCCTCATCCGTGGCGGTGAGCGAGGCGATGCTCAGCGCGGCCACTGGACCGATGTTGGCCGTGAGCTGGGTGTCGCAGCCGAAAGCATCGGTGATGGTGACGGTGTAGGTGCCTGCACCCAGGTTGCTGGCCGTGGCGGTGGTCTGCCCTGCGGGATCGCTCCAGAGGTAGGTGAAAGCGGAGTTGGCCGGTACCACGCTGGCCGAGCCGGTGTTGGTGCCGAAGCAGACGGCGTCCACCGCATCCACCGTAGTGTTCGCGAAGCTGTTGGGGATATTGATGAACACCTGGTCCTGTGCCGGTGGGCAGGTGCTGTTGCCAGTGGTGGTCAAGGTCATGGTCACGCCACCCGCTGCGATCTCGGCCGCGCTGGGCGTGTATCCAGGGTTCAATCCGGTACCGCTGAAGGTGCCCGTTCCACCGCTCCAGGAGCCGCCGGTGGCGTTCACCACAGTTCCGCTCAGTTGAACAGGGAAGGCACCGATGCAGCCCACCAGATCGGGTCCGGCATCAGCCTCATTTGGTAGACCGGTGGTGCCGATGGTTCCTGTGAGGGGCTGCGAAACACAGCCGTTGTCATCGGAGATCACCACACTGTAGCTGCCCACACCGGCCGTGATGCCCGCGGTGGTGGCCCCGGTGCTCCAGGCATACGTGTAGGGGGGGAGTCCCACGGTAACGTCGGCCATCAGGCTGCCGTCGCCAGTGCCCAGGCACTGTTCATCCTCCCCGATCAGCGTGGCGTACAGGCCGGGAAGCACCTGGATGCTGTAGACATAGGTCTGGAAGGCGGAGATGGGGCAGGCACCGTCATCCACGTTCACGATGAAGGGGAAGAAGCCGGAAGTGTTCGCCGCAGCCGTCCAGCATACCGTGGCCGTGATGGGATTGGTGCCTGTGAAGCTGAAGGTGGCCCCAGGGAGCGTGAGGCCCACATTGCTGAAGGCATCCAGCACGTTGGTCACGTTGGCGTCCGAGATCACCATGTCGAAACAGAAGTTGCCGGACTCACACAGCTGGATGGAGCGTGGACCGGTCTGCTCCGCACCGCCCGTGAGGTTGGTCACCAGTCCGGTGGCCGCATCGGGCGGAATGTTGGAGCAGGGGTAGGCCACGAACTGCATGTCGCGTATGATGGTGCCGATCACGTTGCCGTTCGCATCATACTGTGTCACCAGCACCACTACAACCCAGTTACCCTGCACGTTCAGGGTGAAGTTCACCAGTCCGCTCACCGGGTCGATGGTCAGGCCGGGGATGGGGACCAGCGGCGTGAAGGGCGCCACATACGGTACGGGGTTGCCGTTCACCATACGCGCGCCGATCAGGCTGTAGGAGAGCGAATCCGCCTCGGCATCCACCGCGCCGTAGCTGTAGGACACGGGGTAGCCCATGCACACGTAGGGGATCGCCGTGTTCGTGAAGGTTGGTGAATCGTTGCAGGGGGCGGTGGCACTGTTCAGCACGCCGGTGATGTACATCTCGCGGGTGCCGGGGTTCGTGAGGTTCACGATGGCATTGTTCCGGTAGATGTTCGTCCACGAGATGGTCCAGCTGTTGCAGGGCGGCAGGGTGATGGTGCCGGTGTAGATGTATTGTTGGATGCCGGGCAGGGAACCGCCGCTGCAGGTGCTGTTCGGCAGCTCAAGGTCACAGAGCTGCGAGATCTCCACACCGCCGGGGGTGCTTACGTTCAGCGTGCGGTTGCCGCAGGGGCTGGTCAGCTGCAGGTTGTAGGAGGGATCCACCTCGATGCCCGCACAATCACGGTAAACCACCAGCCGGATGCGGAACTGGTTGGTGCCGATGCATTCCCAGTAGATCTCGCCGCCGCTGAAGTGCGTGGCCGATGCCGAGCCGGCGATCACCATGAACAGAAGGGACAGAGATCGGCTGAACCAGCCCCCCCATGCACCGGAGAGGGCTTTCCGGAGTCTGCCGGCGAGAGGGCTTAGGGTCAGGGTTTCCATGGTGTGGGCGATCACCTACTCGTCTTACGGAGGTTTCCCCGAAAGGGTTCAGCTGAACATCGTATCGATGAATGAACTCGACAGATGGAGTCCTGGCGACCGACCGCGACCTCCTGGGGCGACCCACCGGACAGGTCATTCTAACGCTGTGGGATGCAGCGTAGCCAAGGATTGGGAGCAGGTGGCGTTTGCCGGATACACTCGGTGTACGCTGGTCTGGGAAATCCCCATGAGCCGGCCATGGGAATGCAGGTCTAACGGGTCTTGAATTCACTGAGGGCGATTGATCGATCGTTGGGCCAGGTACTTGCCCCAACTTTTGGGGCGCTTGCGTGCGGTATCAACGCCGCACCCCATGGATATCCTGCTGCCATTCGAAGAACTCGAAGACCCGCGTATCGACCGCACAAAGCGCTATCCGCTGCACTCCCTGCTCCTGCTGATCCTCTCGGGGGGGCTGAGCGACTACCAACGCAAGTCAGCCTCGCACTCGGATGCGTTCCGTGAGCAACTCCTGAGGGTTAAGACCCGATGGTCCTGGAGGGCAGGTTCAGGGGGGCGTGGGGTACGTTACCTTGCGGTCATGTCCCGCACCGTTCTCTGCCTACTTGCAGTGATGCCGTTGTTCCTGCAGGCTCAGTACCTCCTCCGAACCACCATGGAGCTCCCCGATCTCCTCGTTGGTACCTGGGAAGGTGCGCTGGGGGACGCGCGCTATCGGGAACAATGGACATCTGCAGGACCATCGACGTACGAAGGGGTCGCCCAATTGCTGGAGAACGGCCAGGTGGTAAGCGAAGAACGAATGAGGATCACCCGGTTCGCCGACCAGTGGATGTTCATCGCCTCCACGGGGGATGTCCGGATTACGAGCTTCGTTCGGATGGAGGTGCGCGACGGCGCCTGGATCTTCGAGAACAGGGAGCACGACTACCCCCAGCGCGTCGGCTACTCCGTTCATGCCGATACCCTGCGGGCATACATCGCGCACCTGGATGATCGGGGGCACCGGGTGGACTTCGTGCTGAAGCGTTTGGAGTGAGCTCCGTGATCTCCCGCTGTGGAGGTCAGTTTCCATTGGATGGATGCTGTCACGCAAGGTCTTTTCGGTATACCGCCCCATCCGAGTAACTTCGGCCCCTATCGGTATAGCACATGTTCGAGAACCTCAGCGACAAGCTCGAAAGAGCCTTCAAAGTCCTTAAAGGCCAGGGCCAGATCACGGAGATCAACGTGGCGGAGACCATGAAGGAGGTGCGCCGCGCCCTGCTGGACGCCGACGTGAACTTCAAGACCGCCAAGGACTTCACCGACCGGGTGAAGGAGAAGGCACTGGGCAGCAACGTGCTCACCGCGGTGAGCCCCGGGCAGTTGCTGATCAAGATCGCCCACGACGAGCTGGCCGAGCTGATGGGCGGGCGTAATGCGGGCATCAACCTGAGCGGCAACCCCACCGTGATCCTGATGAGCGGCCTGCAGGGCTCGGGTAAGACCACCTTCAGCGGCAAGCTGGCGGGCTACCTGCGCAAGAAGGGCAGGAAACCTTTGCTGGTGGCCTGCGACGTGTACCGACCCGCCGCCATCGACCAGTTGGAAATGCTGGGCAAGCAGCTGGATGTGGTGGTGTTCAGCGACCGGGAGAACAAGGACCCGGTGAGCATCGCACAGAAGGGCATCGAGCACGCCAAGATCCACGGCTTCACGGCCGTGATCATCGATACCGCCGGTCGCCTGGCGATCGATGAGGCGATGATGGACGAGATCGCCCGGGTGAAAAAGGCCATCCAGCCCCAGGAGACCCTCTTCGTGGTGGACGCCATGACCGGCCAGGATGCGGTGAACACCGCCAAGGCCTTCAATGAGCGGCTGAACATCGACGGCGTGGTGCTGACCAAGCTGGACGGCGATGCCCGTGGTGGAGCGGCCCTCACCATCCGCGCGGTGGTGGACAAGCCGATCAAGTTCATCGGCACGGGCGAGAAGATGGAGGCGCTGGACGAGTTCCATCCCGACCGGATGGCCGGCCGCATCCTGGGCATGGGCGACGTGGTGTCGCTGGTGGAGAAGGCCCAGGAGCAGTTCGATGAGAAGGCCGCCCGCGAGCTGCAGAAGAAGATCGCCAAGGACCAGTTCGGCTTCGATGATTTCCTGGAGCAGATCCAGCAGATCAAGAAGATGGGCAACATGAAGGACCTCATGGGCATGATCCCCGGCGTGGGCAAGGCCATGAAGAACCTGGACATCCCGGACGATGCCTTCAAGCACATCGAGGCCATCATCCGCAGCATGACGCCCGAAGAGCGCCAGAACCCCGCCCTGATCAACGGCACCCGCCGCCAGCGCATCGCCAAGGGCAGCGGTCGCGACATCCCCGAGGTGAACAAGCTGCTGAAGCAGTTCGACGAGACCCGGAAGATGATGAAGATGATGGGCGACAAGACCAAGATGCAGAACATGATGCGCCAGATGCAGGCCGCTCAAGGCATGCGCCGCTAGGCGCAGGCATTCGGTGGCCGGTAGGGTCGAGACAGGTGTCGCCCGCAAATGCGGAACCGGAGAATGACATCAACCGATCCATCGTGAAAGTCGATAGGTCTCTCCAGTTCGGCAACGAGCATCCATGCTGACCTGAAACGTCTTGTGGTTGTTTGTACGTATAGAAGTTGTAAATTTGCCGTATAAACATTCCCGCGCCATGGACGCCAAGATCACCCTAAGCTTTGATGCAGCTGTGGCCGATAAGGCCAAGGCATTCGCCGAAGCCAACAACATCAGCCTGTCGCGCTTGGTGGAGTTCATGCTCAGCAAGGTTACCGATAAGCGCTACCGCAGCATCGATGAGCTTCCGGTAAGCGATTGGGTCAATGCCGTGGCCGAAGGCGAAGTGGAGTATGTGCGGAAGAACGCAGCCCAGAACGTGAAGAAGGAATACCTCTCCACGCGCGGCCGGAAATGATCCGCGTATTCCTCGACGCCAACATCCTCGTCACCGTACTGTGCAACGAGTACCCGCGTTTCGGGCCGTGTGCGCGTGTGTTGAGCTTGGTGGATGACCCTCGCTTCGAGGTGTATACGTCCCCGCTGTGCATGGCCATCGGCGCTTACTATGCCGGGAAGAAGAACGGGAAGAAGCTGGCCCGAAAGAAGATCGGTCTGTTGGGCGAGAAACTGCGCATGACCAACCTGGGGCAGACCGCCATGCAACGCACACTGGCCGATCCTCGCATCCTGGATATTGAGGATGGGTTGCAGTACCACTCGGCGGTGGATGCGAAGTGTGGTTTCATCGTGACCTACGATCGTAAGGACTTCCACTTCGCGGAGATCCCGGTGATGGATGCGGAGGACTTCCTGTTGAAGCATGCGGTGAAGAGGTAGTGACGGGACGATGAAGCCGCTATGCCCTAGTGTCGCAACCCGTAAGTTGGTTCACTGAAGGTCTGCCACTATTTCGCCTTCATGCAAGGCGGAACATGCACGGCGTAGCGGGCGCTACGACGAAATGTTCCAACGCGGCAGGAAGGTGAAAGAGGGGCGGAGATGGTTAAGGAACCTACGGGTTGCGACACTAGGTCTTGGTCGGAAAGGACTTTTGGGGTGTGTCGGAAAGCATCGGAGCGCTAACTTCATCGCCCATGATGGAAGTGGTCCAACACCAACTGCTCGATGGCAAACGCGCCTCCCACGCCATTCGGGAACGGATCGCGCATGAGGCTGCTCAGGTCAAGGCCCGACGAGGGCGGGCGCCCCACCTGGCCGCCGTGCTGGTGGGTGAGGATGGCGCCAGCCGCACCTATGTGGAGAGCAAGGTGAAGGCCTGCCAGAGCGTGGGCTTCCGCAGTTCGCTGATCAGGCGCCCGGCCACCATCGCCGAGGATGAGCTGCTGCACTTGGTGGAAGGATTGAACCAGGACCCCGAACTGGACGGCTTCATCGTGCAGCTGCCCTTGCCCAGCCACATCAACGCCGACCGCATCACCCTGGCCATCGACCCCCGCAAGGATGTCGACGGCTTTCACCCGGTGAACCTGGGCAACATGGTGCTGGGGCTGCCCGGTTTCCTGCCCGCCACACCTGCCGGCATCGTGGAACTGCTCCGGTTCTACAGCATCGAGACGGTGGGAAAGCACTGCGTGGTGGTGGGCCGCAGCAACATCGTGGGTACGCCCATGAGCATCCTCATGGGCCGCAACGCGTACCCCGGCAACTGCACGGTGACGCTGGCGCACAGTCGGACGAAGGACCTGGCCTCCATCACGCGGCAGGCGGACATTCTGATCCCCGCCATCGGTCGGCCCGAGTTCATCACGGCGGACATGGTCAAGCCCGGAGCCGTGATCGTGGATGTGGGCATCCACCGCATGCCGGACCCCACGCGCAAACAGGGTTTCCGTTTGGTGGGTGATGTGAAGTTCGACGAGGTGGCGCCCCTGTGCAGCTGGATCAGCGCGGTGCCGGGCGGTGTGGGGCCCATGACCATCACCAGCCTGCTGCTGAACACGCTGAAGGCAGCGAGTGTATAGCTCGTCGACCCGATGACCGGGCATTTTGGTCCGGATGGGGTTCAGTTGGCCGACGGACTCTTTTTTTTCATCAACAAAGGGCAGGGGATAACGTCTCTATCTTGGGGCGCGAAACCCACAAAACCTCACTGAATGAAGTTTCTTGCCACCTTGTCCCTGGCACTCGTGACCTCCGTCGCCAGCGCGCAGAATGACGCCGTGTTCCACTCTGTCGGATGGACGGTATACCTTGATTACATCAAAGGTGCTCCCAACACATACACCTTCGAAGATTTTGACGGTAACACGGTTACCGGCTACAGCCAACAATCAGGGGTTTCCCTGTTCACTTTCCTGTACAACTTCCGCTACAATGTGAAGGAGTTGAGCGATGACGCGGTGATCTCGTTGAGCGCCACTCCGGCGATCGGTCTCTACACGGACGTTTCCTCCGATGCATCGGGTATCGGGCATATCAACTTGCCGATCGCTTTGGGTTGGGAATATGGTGCAGGTTCCACCTACAATTCCGCCAAATCAATGGGTACCTTCATCCGGGCTGGTTGGGAGTATACCAATGCTCCCTTGTTCGGTTTTGAAGAGACCACCGTGGATGTCAAGAGGTCATGGGGCGCGCTGTCCCTGCAAACGGGCTTGCGTTACTACAACCGCAAGAACCGCATGCGCGAGCTGAACCTGAAGTATGCCAGCGGCCCCTCCGGATTGGCCCCTACGGATGGTGACAGTTCCGTTCCTGTTGAGAAGCGTGCTTGGGCCATCCGTTTCGCCTGGGTCTTCATCCTGAACTACTGATCTCCGTCCCATGGGCTTCCTTCAGTCCCCTTGCGCTCGGCGTGAGGGCCGGTCGCGTGCCAGTGTTCTGAGCATCGCTCTGCTCGGTGCGTCGGCACTGGTACTTGGTCAACCGGGTTTCACGAACAAGGTGGAACTGGAGCGTGCCAAGACCTTGAAGGCGGCCTGGCCCGATGCCGAGGTGGTACGGATGACCTCCACCACGGAATACAGTTTCGGGAAAGGCAAGCCGGGTGCCGCTCCGGTGACCGCGAAAGAGCGTGTCCAGGAATCACTGGTGTCCCTCAAGCATGGTGTGGAGTATCAGGATGGCACGGGCTATGACGAACAGAGCGAGGTGCCCTTCTTCACCGTGCGTGATGAGAAGCGCAAACCCGTGGATGTATACCCGTACCGCGGCAGTTATGAGATGGACGGCATTTTCCACTCCGACGCCAAGGTGTTCAGTTTCGAGCTTGACTTCGGAACGGAAGGCCGCCTGCTGCATGTGGACTACAACAAGGAGTACAAGGACGTGAAGTACCTGTGCACGGCCTATTTCCGGAACGACTCACCAATTCTGGAGCGGGTCCTGGAATTCCAAGTGCCGGATTGGTTGGAATTGGAGCTGTTGGAGATGAATTTCGAGGGCAAGCCCATCGAACGCACCACGGAACGGAATACCGCCAAGAACGGCGATGTGATCCGATACACCTGGAAGGAAGTGCCCGCCTACAAGCGAGATCCCCTGTCACCACAGCGGTCCAAGAAAGATCCGCACTTGGTGATCCTGGCCAAGAAGGTGAAGGATCCCAAGGGGGATAAGGTCCTGTTCGCCACTACCGACGACCTCTATGGCTGGTACAAGAGCCTGGTGGACGGCATGAAGAACGACGACACCGCGATCAGGGATCAGGTGAACACCTTGGTCAAGGGAAAGACCACGGATGTGGAGAAGATCGAGGCGATCTTCTATTGGGTGCAGGACAACATCCGTTACATCGCTTTTGAGGAGGGTATCATGGGCTTCAAGCCGGAGGATTGCCAAAAGGTCTTCGCCGATCGCTTCGGCGATTGCAAGGGCATGGCCAACCTGACCAAGGCGATGTTGAAGGTGGCTGGCTATGATGCCCGGTTGACCTGGATCGGTACGCGGGACATCCCGTACGATTACTCCATCCCTTCCCTGGCCGTGGACAACCACATGATCTGCAGCGTGTTCCTGGGAGACAAGGTGTACTTCCTGGATGCCACGGAGAAGTACATCGCCTTGGACGATTACGCTCACCGCATCCAAGGCAGGCCGGTGATGATCGAGGATGGTGCCAGCTACAAGCTGATGACAGTTCCCGATCTGGAGCATACCCGGAACCTGGTGGAGCGTAAGGACAGGTTGAAGGTGGAGGGCGATGCTTTGGTGGGGACCTCTGAACGGACCTTTCATGGCGAAGGGAAGACCAACATCCTCTATGCCCTTTCAGGGGTGCGTTCCGAAGAGCGCGGCGAGGCCTTGCGCAACTTCCTGCGTCAGGGCGACAACAACTTTGTGGTGAGCAATGAGACCATTTCCGATGTCGATGACCGGCAGGCGGAACTGCGCATCACCCATGACCTGGTGTACAAGAACCAGGTGACCCGCTTGGACAAGGAGATGTACATCAGCGTGGAGCACGATGCCGACCTGGCCAAACTGAAGATGGACAAGGACCGGCAGAACGACATCGAGTTCAGCGCCAAGGTGTACCGTCGGGCCAACGTGGTGGTGACGCTTCCCAAAGGCAGTCGGGTTGACCATATGCCCGCACCGGTTGAGGTGTCCAATGAGCATTTCAAAGTGAAGATGGCATACGAGGTCAAAGGGTCCGAGGTGCACTATTCCAAGCTGGTGGAGGTGCCGAACGCCTACGTTCCGCTCACCGTTAAGGACGATTGGAACCAGACCCTGGACCGATTGAAGGAGTTTTACAAGGACCAACTGATCATTACCACCCCATGAGCTTTTTTGGCCATTTTCAAGCGCGGTCCGCAGCCGTGCTCGTGACCGCAGGTGTGCTGTTGAGCACCCCGGACGCCTTCGCCCAAGGGCGGAACACAGCCCGCGCTGAAGCCATCCAGAAGGAGCAACAGGTCAAGGTGTACGGCGCCAATGACCCCGACTTCGACAAGACCAACGCTCCGGACAAGTGGAAGGGTGAGTCGGCCGTGGTGCTCTGCCAGAAGATGAAGTACTCCTACCTGCGGGACGGTAATGACATCATCGTGGAGGAGCTTTTCCGCCGTCGCATCCTGCTGCAGGACAAAGCCTCCGTGGAGGAGTTCTCCACCTTCTATTTCGTGGAAGCGAGCTCGAACTCGATCGGGATCAAGATCATCAAACCCGATGGTACGGAGACCACGGTGAAGACCTCGGATGCTGTGAGCTCCAAGGAGGAGGTCCCCTCCATTTTCCGGTCATACTACTTCTCCAGCAGCTACAAAAAGCTGGCGATCCCCAGCCTGGAGGTGGGGGACATCATCGACTACTTCTATTCCACCAAGGATAGCAAGATGAGCGCGTACTCCTACTCGTTCCCGGCCTTCCATTTTACGCTTTCGCCGACCTATCCCATCTTTCTGCAGCGCTTTGATTTCATCGTGGACCGTGGCTTCTTCATCAACTTCAACTCCTACCATGGTGCCCCGCAGATCCTAGAGGGAGGACCCGGGGTGGATGCTGCCGGCCGCACCCGGACCACCATCAAGACCTATTACCTGGAGGACCTGGACCGTGGGTCGGTGAAGGAGGAACGCTGGAGCTATGCCCGCGCCCAATTCCCGTCGGTGAAGTTCCAGGTCTCCTATCAGGCCGCGAGCAGCACCACGCCCATGTTGTTGGGTGAGACCAGCATCGCCAAAAAGGAGGCCACGCCCGAGGAGGTCTGTGCACTGGCTAAAAAGTTCATGCAGCTTGGAAGCTACACATCCTCGGAGCTATCCGCGAACACCATCACCTATCTGCGCAAGAACCTTCCGGATGAGAAGGACCCGCTGACCGTGACCCAGGAGGCCTACGGTCACCTACGCTACCAGTTCATCACGCGTTACTACGGGAACAAGGAAGGGTCCAACGAGGACCGCGATGACCTGGCCCAGATCAGGGACAACCTCTTCGCCATGGCCATGAAGGAGGTGCTGGAGGCGAAGAAGATACCGGTACGTATCGTGGTGGCCGTTCCGCGTCCTGTGGGCCACATCAAGGACGTTCTGCTCGCTTCGGAGATCGACCTGGCCGTGATGGTGGAAGGGCAGGTGATCTTCCCCTTCAACAACATGTCGCACATGAACGATATCGACCCGGACTACCAGGGTACGGAGGCCTATGCGTTCATCTATACGCCATCGGACAAGGCCGCCATCAATGTGGAGACCATCACCATCCCGAGCCAAACGGCAGACATGAACCGTGTGGAGAACGTGTTGAACGTGGAATTGAACGATGACATGACCGACCTGAAGGTGGCCCGTCAGAAGAGCATGTCGGGCGGTACCCGTTTCAACTACGCCATCGCCCTTCGCGGATCGAAGTACATCCAGGATGAGCGCTTGGAGTATGATCGTCGTGGTGCGGAGGCCACAGAGCGGGGCAACAAGGCACGATTGGAAGAGGAGCAACGGCGCTATGAAAGCCAGTTGGAAGCGTTCCGCGCCGATCGTGACACGGCCCTCAAACAGGCCTTGGAAGATTCCTACAGGCTCGTGGACTACGGGAATTTCGAGCTGGTATCGGCCGGCCGGACCCGGGAGATGCCCGTGCTCACCTTCAAGGACAGCTATGTGGTGAAGGACCTGGTGAACAAGGCCGGCCCCAACTACATGCTCTCGATCGGCAAGTTGATGGGGGAGCAGACCACTTTTGAGGAGGAGGAACGCAAGGACCGTCAGAGCCGCGTGGACCTGTCCTACCCGATCACCGTGCAATCACGGATCGAGGTGAAAGTGCCAGCCGGATATACGGTGGAAGGCCTTGATGCCCTGAAGCGGTCCATCTCCAATTCATTCGGTTCGTTGACCGCCAGCGCCTCCGTGAAGGATGGTGTCATCGTCTTCGAGGTCTCCCGGGTCTATGCAAAGGCCACGGCGCCCAAGGAGGAATGGCCCGCGTTCGTGGAGGTCGCCGACGGCGCTTACAACCTGGCAGAGGCGAAGGTGGTGCTGCGCAAACAGCGGTAAAACCAACAGAGGGCCCACCTTGGCAAGTGCCGATGGTGAGGGTGGGAGCGGGCGTTGGGGTGAACGCCCCGGTGCCCGCTCTTCGTTAGTGGTCGGCAGATAGCTGGTCCAGTGCGGGGTCGGTGTCCTTCCGCCGGAAGAACGCAGCCCACAGTACGCGGGGTCTGTCAGGGCGCGTCGCGTTGGTGAGCAGGTCTATTCGGCAATGGCCCTCGCCATCCCCCCGAACACCAATTCGTGCAAGGGTGCCACGCTGTACCAATAGATCCGTCCCCAAAGACCTTTCGGCCTGAAGGTGGCCGTCTGGTGCAGGGTGTCGCCCACCACTTTGAACTCCAGCCAAGCCTCGCCCGGCAAGGTCATCTCGGCGAAGAGCAGCAGGCGGCCTTCGGAGTGATCGGCGTGCAGCACGCGCCAGAAGTCGATGGACTCGCCAGCCGCAATGCGCGTGGGGTGGGTGCGACCACGACGCAGGCCCACACCGCCCATAAGCTTGTCCATGAAGCCGCGGATCTTCCACAGTGCATCGGCGTAGTACCAGCCGGTCCTTCCACCAATGGCCCAGATGCGGTCGATGCTGGTGTTGCGGTCCTTCACCTTCACCGTGCGCTTATCGGACAGGCACCCGAACGTGGGCACCTCCAGGAACGACGTGAGGTTGCCTTCGAAGCGGCCACTCACCAGCGAATCCGTCCAACTGGAAGGGATGCGTGCATCGCCGATCGCCGAGAAGGTGCGGCGCAGGGCCTCTTCGTAGGGCAGCGGGGTGATGTGCAGAAGCTCGGCCAGGTCGTTGTTGCGGCACACCACTTCCACCTTCATGCTGTGTACCAGGGCCGTGGCGAGCTTGTAGGAGGTCGACGTGATGAAGTAGAGCCAGTAGGAGGAGAGCTTGGGTGTCATCACCGGCACCACGCCGATCCAGCGTTTGAGGCCCCGGACCCGCGCGAAGCCTTGCAGGATCTCCTTGTAGGTGAGCACGTCCGGACCACCGATGTCGAAGCTGCGGTCGTAGGTGCCTTCGTGGAAGAGCGTGCGCGTCAGGAAGGTGATCACGTCCGTGATGCCGATGGGCTGCGAGCGGGTGTTCAGCCACTTGGGCGCGATCATCACGGGTAGCTTCTCCACCAGGTCGCGGATGATCTCGAACGAGGCACTGCCCGACCCGATGATGATGCTGGCCCGCAACGTGGTGAAATGATAGCCGCCCTTGCCCAGCTCTTCCTCCACCACCTTGCGCGATTCGAGGTGCTCGGAGAGCGCCGTCTCGTTGATGATGCCGCTGAGGTAGACCACATGCTTCACCTGCGTCCGGCGCATGGCCTCCCGGAAATTCACGGCGGAACGCTGTTCCAAGGTCCCGTAATCCGTGGAGGACGACATGGAATGCACGAGGTAGTAGGCCCCATCGATGTCGGCCGGGACGTTCTGCAAGGAGGCGGGGTCGAGCAGGTCCAGCTCCACCACCTGCACGCGGTCCGC
Source organism: Chryseobacterium gleum (assembly GCA_945872795.1). Classification (GTDB taxonomy): domain Bacteria; phylum Bacteroidota; class Bacteroidia; order Flavobacteriales_F; family PHOS-HE28; genus PHOS-HE28. The sequence continues at coordinate 98,922 of CAMCAZ010000003.1, read as the reverse complement.
CATGCCCTCCGGAACTTGAAAGCGGCTGCGGTCGCGCACCGCACACACCACGTGGTGGCCTTCAGCCAACAAGGCCGGCAACAGCCGCTTGCCGATGTAGCCGTTGGCACCGGTGAGGAGGATCTTCATGGGGGGAGGGGAAGGTAGCGGTCACTCGCGTGGTCAAAGAACGCGCCTTTCGGTGCAAGGTTCGAACAAGATATTCTCCTCATGGTCCTTGGTTGAGCTCTCCCTCAATGATCTCCTCCAACCACGTCCCTGCTCCCTACCTTGGACATCCTCTCCCCATGACCAAGCAAGCTGCCAGCCAGGTCTTCGAGGAGAAGCAAGTACCTACCGTATGGGACGCCCAACAGGAGAAGTGGTACTTCTCGATCATCGACGTCATCAGTGTGCTTACCGGCAATGACCGCCCGCGCAAGTACTGGAACGACCTGAAGACCAAGCTCATGCGCGAGGGAAGTGAACTGTCCGATAAGATCGGACAGTTGCACTCGCCGGCCGAGGACGGGAAGGAGTTCACGTGGTGCCTGCTCAGGGCATGGTCTGGTCCGATGCATATCGGTCGTCAGATCCTCATCGCTCGCTTCAAAAGAGCCGATCCCAGACCGGCACCTCACATCCGTTGCTTCATGCCCTCCACCCAGCTCAGTAACTCCGCTCCAAGCTTCAGCGCTTTCTCAGCATCCCCGCTGTCGCAGGCGAGCTCGCATTCCTTGGCCAGCTGACGCGCCTCCGTAAGACGCACGGCACCCAGGCTTCCCGCCATGTTGTGCGTTGTGATGAGAAGCTCTGCGACATCCCTCCCGTCCAGGTCCTTGGTCAGCAACGCATGCCATCGGTCCAGGCTCCGGTGCAAGGTCATCCGCATCTTCTCTGCGGCTTCCACACCGATGTCCTCCTTCAGCTCTTCGAACCAGGAGGGTGCCCCGGAACCTGTGGCGGCGCCTGCGCTTGCTCCGTTGGACTTCACATTCTGCAGGATGATGTCGACCAACCCGCGCTCGCTATAGGGTTTGGTGAGGTAGTCGTTCATGCCCACACTTAAACAGCGCTGCTTCTCGGAGGCAAGGGCATGCGCTGAGCAGGCCACGATCGGCACCTTGGTACCGATATCCTTCCGCATCACCTCCGTGGTCTGGATGCCGTCCATCACAGGCATCTGGATGTCCATCAGGATGAGGTCGGGCTTGGCGGAGTGCAGGTGCTGGATGGCCATCATGCCATTGCCCACGATATCCACCAAGGCCCCGTTGCGCTCCAGGTAGGTCCGGGCCAAGATCTGGTTATGTTCATTGTCCTCCACCAGCATGATGTGAAGCCCCTTCAAGGCATCCCCATCCTTGGACAGGATCGTTTTTGCGGGCTTTACAACCGCGTCAACCCCGCAGATCGGGAACATGATCTCGAAGGCGAATGAGGAACCTTTCCCCGGGGTGCTCTCCACGGACAGCTCACCGCCATAGAGCTCCACCAGGGACTGCACGATGTTGAGGCCGAGCCCCGTACCGCCATAGATCCTGGTCGTATAGCTCTCCGCCTGCGTGAACCGGTCGAAGATCATGTTCAGCTTGGATGGGTCGATACCGATCCCCGTATCGCTGACCACGAAGCGGATACCGACCGATGTACTGTCCCGCTGAAGTTCGAGCACGTCCACACGCACATATCCTTTCTCGGTGAACTTCAGTGCATTGGCGACGAGGTTGATAAGGATCTGGGATAACCGGGTCTGGTCAGCCATGATCATGGCCGGCAACCCCTGGTCCATGGTGAACAGCAGTTTCAGCCCTTTGGCGCGGGCCCGCTCGGTGTGCATGTTCACCACCTGCTTCACCGTTTCCTCAATGCTCACCGGCTTGCGCTCCAGATCCAGTTTGCCCCCGTCCAGTTTGGCCAGGTCCAGGATGTCGTTGATGATCACGCTCAGGTTACGCGATGCCGTGGAAATGACCTCCACGTGCTTGGATTGTGCGTCGGACAGGGTGGTCTGGCCCAGCAGGTCGGTGAACCCGATGATCGCATTGAGCGGTGTGCGGATCTCGTGGCTCATGTTGGCCATGAAGACATCCTTGGCACGTGCCTTCTCGGCTTCGACCTGTGTTTTCCAGATGGCCTCTTCCAGTTTCTCCTTCATGGACACATCGTTCCCCGTGGCATAGACCATGGTGGTCGATGGATCGATGGAGGCCACCCATTCCACTTCCTTCTGGTCACCGGCAGGGCTCTGCAGCCGGCCCCTGAACTGCACGCGTGGGGCTCCGGAACGCAGCTCGCTCAATGCGGCAATGATCGCCCCTTGATCTTCCGCTACGATCATCGGGAGAAAGGACGAGCCCACCAGTGTGGATGGGGTACGTCCGAGCACGTTGGCAAGCGTGCCGCCTGCCTTGGCGAACCGACCTTCGTCATCGATGATGCACAGGTACTCGCTGGAAACATCGAAATAGCGCAGCAGCATGGTCTCGCTCCTGCGGCGAACGGTAATGTCCTGATCCGTGCCGCGCACACCGATCACAGCACCCTCCTCATTGAATACGGGTACCCGGTACGCCATCAACGTCTTCACCCGTCCATCCTTCATCTGGACCCGATACTCGAGATCGACCGGGCGCCCCTCGGATAGGACCAGTTCACTGGCCGACCTTACCTGGGCCGCATCATCCGGATGTACCACGGTCAAGAACAGGTCGGACAGCTCGGACTCCTCTGCTCTCGGGAGCTCATAGATGGCATACAGCTCATCCGACCAGCGCAACCGCCGCCCTTCCACCAGGTACTCCCAATCACCCATGTGGGCCACGTTCTGCGCCTGTTTCAGGCGTTCGGCGATATCGCGGGCCTGTGCCTCGGACGCATGTCGGGCACGCTCTGCCCGTAGGGCCATGATCATGGTCGCGATGGTGGACAATATCGGGCTCAGGAAGGTGATATCCTCCTGGGCGTAACCACCGACCTTGTTCGCCAAGCCGGCCATTCCGATGAGCGCACCCTGCTTATCCTTGATCGGGATACCCAGGTAGTGGTTCATGGCAGGATGCCCCGGAGGGAGGCCGCCGCGCCGATCATCATGAGCGGGGTCGTTCGCGATCACCGGCTCACCGGTCACCAGCGTATGACCGAACAGGGAGCGCAGGTTCGTAAACTCCAGTCCCTGCGGCGCATGCTTGTCATAGAACGCCCGTGTCTCCTCGTTCCACGCGATGTTCGTGATCGCGTGGGTTTTCAGGTAGGACGCCCCATCCCGCATCAGTACTTCGCCGATGAAGCCATACTCACTGCGGCTCACCTCAAGCATCTTCGATAGTATCCGATCGAACATTACCCGGGTATCCTCCTTGTTATTGATGAATTCCTCATTCACCTCCTTGAGCACCTCCAGCATCTGTTGCGAACGTTCATGCTCAAGGTGCTTTTTCCGGCGGTGTAATGTCTCTTTGGCCACACGGCCCAGTATGGCCAGTTGCTCTGCTTGTGCTTCGCTCAGTTTGTGCGGCTCGTGGTCGAGTACGCATAAGGTGCCCACACGCAGGTCGTTTCCCATATCGATGGGGATGGCCGCATAGAATTTGATGTGTGGGTCACCGGTGACCAAGGGGTTCTCCTTGAACTGATCGGTGACCGTGGCATCGGGCACCTCGTAAAGCCCATCGTTCATGATGGCGTGGTGACAGAACGAGACCTCCCGCGGGGTGCCTGTGCGGTCAATGCCTGTTCGGGCGATGAACCGTTGTTCCTTCTCCCCCACGACGGTGACCATTGCGATGGGGCAACCGCAGATGGAAGCCGCCAACTTCACAACATTATCGAGCTGCGGATCACCTGTGATGGAGAACAATTGGAACTCATCGATGGCCGCAAGCCGTTGCGCTTCCGATCTGGAAGCAGTGGGTGGGGGCGTCGGTCCACTGGTCGCCATGGGGTTATGGTCGTTATTATTGAGTAATAGTCCTCTAAGTAAAGATATGGCGAAAGGAAATCCCCTGTAATGACGCGCATCATGGCACGGCCAGAGAGATCACCGTGGTGCCCACTTCCGGAAGGTGAAGGAGGAGGTGGGGGTGAGGGAGGTGCTGCGGGGCGATGCTGACCCCATACAGCCACTGTACGATATGTACATACCACCTCAAATTGAGGGGGGGCTTTACTCCGCCAGATTCGGTTCCCTCATTTCTACAGAACAGCTTGTGCAGAGTAGTCTGGTCGTTTAGACAGTAAGCCGCAGGGTATCAACGTTGTTGGCTTGTTAAGCATCCAACATTCATACCCGCCCCGCCGTGATCTCCTCCACCACCGCTGGGTCCAACAACGTAGAGGTATCCCCCAAACTACCCAGCTCATTCTCCGCCACCTTCCTTAGGATGCGCCGCATGATCTTCCCGCTGCGTGTCTTCGGCAGGCCGCTCACGAACTGGATCTTGTCCGGCTTGGCAATGCGGCCGATGCCGGCCACCACGGCCTCCAGGATCTCGCCGCGCATGTTCTCCATGGCCTGCGCATCGTCGGCGGGGATGGGCGTTCCGCAGACCACGTAGGCGTAGATGCCCTGGCCCTTGATGTCGTGCGGGTAGCCCACCACGGCGCTCTCCACCACGCCCTTGGCCTGGTTGATGGCGTTCTCGATCTCGGCCGTGCCGAAGCGGTGGCCGCTCACGTTGATCACATCGTCCACGCGACCGATGATGCGGTAGCGGCCATCGGCATCGCGCTTGGCGCCATCGCCGGTGAAGTAGTAGCCCTTGTAGCTGCTGAAGTAGGTCTGGCGGCAGCGCTCGTGGTCGCCCCAGGTGGTGCGCAGGATGCCGGGCCACGGGAACTTCATGCACAGCAGGCCCTCCACCTCGTTCTCGGTGATCTCGGTGCCCTCGGGTGTCAGCAGCACGGGCTGCACACCGGGCAGCGGCCATGCGGCATGTGCGGGTTTCTCGTCGTTCACCCCCGCCATGGTGCTGATCAATATGCCGCCGGTCTCGGTCTGCCACCACGTATCCACCACCGGACAGCGGTCCTTGCCGACGTGGATCTTGTACCAGTTCCACGCCTCTTCGTTGATGGGCTCGCCCACGCTGCCGATCACTTTCAAACTGTCGAGCGAGTAGGCGAGGACGTGGTCCAGACCGGCGGCCATCAAGCTCCGGATCGCCGTGGGGGCCGTATAGAAGATGTTCACGCCGTGCTTGTCGATCACCTGCCAGAAGCGGCCCGCATCGGGGAAGGTGGGCACGCCCTCGAAAACCAATGTGGTGGCTCCGTTCAGCAGCGGACCGTAGATGATGTAGCTGTGACCGGTGATCCAGCCCACATCGGCCGTACACCAGTAGATGTCGCTCTCCTCGTACTGGAACACGTTGCGGAAGGTGTAGTCCGTGTACACCATGTAGCCGCCGCAGGTATGCACCACGCCCTTGGGTTTGCCGGTGCTGCCGCTGGTGTAGAGGATGAAGAGCGGGTCCTCGGCGTCCATCACTTCGGCCGGACAATGCTTGTCCACATGCGTCAGTTCGTCGTGCAGCCACACATCGCGGCCTTCCACCATGTTCACGGCCCAGCCCAGGCGCTCGGTCACGATCACCTTCTGCACGCTGGGGCAATTCTCCAGCGCCTCGTCCACCACGCGTTTCACGGGGATCTGCTTGTGCCCGCGGTTGAGGCCGTCGCTCGTGAGTACGATGTTCGCCTGTGCATCCTGGATGCGGTCGCTCAGGCTCTGTGCGCTGAAGCCGCAGAACACCACACTGTGGATGGCGCCGATGCGCGCGCAGGCCAGCGTGGCGATCACCAGCTCGGGCACCATGGGCATGTAGATGCAGATGCGGTCGCCCTTCTTCGCGCCGTTGCGCTTCAGCACGTTGGCGTACTGGCACACCTTCTCGTGCAGTTCGCGGTAGGTCAGGCGCACAAAGCGTTCCTGCGGGTCGTTCGGCTCCCAGATGATGGCCAGCTTGTTGCCGCGCTGCTTCAGGTGGCGGTCCAGGCAATTCTCCGTGATGTTGAGCTGCCCACCCGCGAACCACTTCACGTTGGGGCCTTCGAAGTCCCATTCGAGGGCGGTGTCCCACTTGCGGTGCCACTCGAAGGTGTCGGCCTGCGCGGTCCAGAACCCCACGGGGTCCTTGATGCTCTCGGCGTAGTTGGCGTCGTATTCGGCTTGGGTACGGATGCGTTTCAGGGCCATGGCGGTGAAGTTCGCGAAAACGGAGCTTGAACATGCATGAACGATAGCGGTGCATCCATGAACTCCCGACTCCCCGTAGCTTGGCCCTGTTCATGGAGATCCGCGAGGAAGATATCCGGCTCATTCTGGGCTTGAAGCTGCGCCGACTGCGCCAGGCACGTTCGCTGTCCCTGGCGGAGCTGGGCAAGCTGACCGGACTCTCGGTGTCCTACCTCAATGAGATCGAGAAGGGCCGCAAGTACCCCAAGGCCGAGAAGATCGCGGCACTGGCCAAGGCGCTGGATACCACCTTCGACAAACTGGTCTCCCTGAAGCTGGACAAGCACCTGGCACCCGTGGGTGAACTGTTGGAGAGCGGATTCCTGCAGGACGTTCCGCTGGACCTCTTCGGCATCGATCGGGGCAAACTGGTGGAGCTGATCGCCAATGCTCCGGCCAAGGTCTCGGCCTTCATCAGCACGCTGTCCCGGATCGCGGCGACGTACAACATGACGCAGGAGCATTTCTACTTCGCTGCGCTGCGGTCCTACCAGGAGCTTTACGAGAACCATTTCGAGGAGCTCGAACAGGAGGTGCTGCGGTTCCGCGCCGGCCATGGGCTGAAGGAAGAGGATGAGGTGAGCGCCGGGGATTCATACCGCCTGCTGCAGCAGGAGTTCGGCTATACCATCGAGGCCACGGACCTGGAGGCCTACCCGCATCTTCGGCACATCCGGAGCGTGTTCATCCCGGACCGGAAGGTGCTGCTGGTGAACACCCTGCTGACCCCAGAGCAACGGGCCTTCCTGTTCGCCAAGGAGCTGGGCTACGCCTTCCTTGGGCTCAGCGGTCAACGTGCCCTGGTCACCCCGTGGCCACGTGCCGAGAGCTTCGATCACGTGCTGAATAACAGCAAGGCCAGCTATTTCGGTGGGGCCCTGCTCTTGCCCGCGGCCCGTCTGGTGGATGGCATGCGGCACTTCTTCGCGTCCAATGCCTTCGAGCCCGCCGCGCTGCTCTCGCTCTTGACCCGCTTCGGCGGATCGCCGGAGACCTTCATGGTCCGCCTCACCAACCTGCTGCCCCATCACTTCGGCGTCACCCGCATGTTCTTCCAGCGCTTCGATCACGATGAACGCAGCGGCCATGTGGACCCCCGGAAGGTGCTCTTCCTGGACCGGCGCCAGGATCCCTTGGAGATCGAGATGCTGAACGATACCGTGGCCCATTGGCTTCAAGAGGAGCTCTTCACGGCCCGGGATGCCAACGATGCAGCGGAGCCCGTGGCCATGGCGCACCGGTTCACCAGCGGAGCCGGCCAACAGTTCATGGTCATGGCCCTGGGTCGCAGGCGCATGCACGGCACGCGACCGGGATCCGCCGTCTGCATCGGCATGGAGGTGCTGCCTGGCAATGAGAAAGTGGTCGGCTTCCTGCGTGATCCGGCGCTTCCGGAAACTGCGCTGAGACCCCGCTCCGTGGTGGCCGAACGCGATCAGCGTTTCCACCGCATGCAGGCCGATCTGGACCGCCTGCTGAAGGCCCATCCGAAAGGAGGACGGCCCTGATCGAGGCGCTCATTCGTCGAAGGAATGGATCGTTCGTCGAAGAATTATCAACATTCGTCTTGACTTTCGTTTCGCTTGTGTGCCATCTTGCGGTGCGCTTCAGGGCTGACCACCCACCTCGCTAACACCGCTCAACACCATGTGGCCCGTCCAGACACTCACCCTTCTCCTCTGCCTCACCGACGATGAACAGCTCTTTGCGGACCGCGCGGTGGAACCCCTTCCACCGGTGACGATCGAAGTGGTGCTGCCCAGCGATGATGAGCGACCCGAGGAGGAGAGCAGCGTGCCTTTCCCCGAAGCCTGAAAGCAAACTGACCAGGGCCCTGCCCTGTGTTCCGAAGACCCTGGTGCCAAGCCCTTGGTGCCGGGGTCGCCTTTTTGCGAAGTGCCCAAGTGCCTTGGGTGAGGTGCTTACCCTTCTCGCTCGATCCACTCCATGGTCGGTCCCTCGTTCCTTTGTCCCACACATCACCATCACCATGAGGACCATTCTGATGATCACGGGCATGTTCCTGCTCCTGTCCGACGCGATCGCCCAGAACACCACCACCGCGCAGAGGACCGAGGAATATGCAGTGATCAGCGCCTGGCAAGCAGCCAAGAAGACGCGTATCAGCGTGCAGATCGGTTCGGAGGCAACACCGGATAAGGAATTCGAGCCGGAGAAAGCGGACAAACGCTTCGACATGAGCCCGGTGATCCGGGAAATGGAGGCGCTGAACGCCATGGGCTTTGAACTGGTGACCGGGAATTCGTCGATCATCCCGCAGATGAGCCAAGGCTCAGGGGGTACCGGGCTTCCGTTCTACACCTTCGTCTTCAAACGCAGCATCCAGTGAGCTTCGGAAGAGCGGTGGTGATGCTCGCTGCGATCGCATTCGGTGGGGATGCGGCCTTCACGCAATGGTCCTTCAGCGGCAGCACCACACCCGCCTGGGCGGAGACCATCGCGGCGTTCCGCGAGCTGGCCGACACGCGCTCGGGAGCCACCATGAGCGTGATGGGGACCGATGACAACGGTTCGCCCATCCATCTCTTTGTGCTCCACGATGGCACCTTCCCGCATCCCGACAGCCTTCGCGCAGCCGGCAAGTCCATCCTGTGGATCACCAACGGCATCCACCCCGGCGAACCCGATGGCGTCGATGCCAGCTTGCTGCTCGCACAGGCCCTGCTCGACAGCGACCAGTACATGGGCCTGCTGGCCAACACCGCCGTCTGCATCGTGCCCGTCTACAATGTGAGCGGGGCCCAGCAGCGCAACAGCCACAGCCGCGCCAACCAGAACGGTCCCGAGGAGTACGGCTTCCGTGCCAATGTCCGCAACCTGGACCTCAACCGCGACTTCATCAAAGCCGACAGTCGCAACACCCGCGACCTGCTGAAGGCGCTCCACCACTGGGACCCGGACATCTACTTCGAGACCCACGTAAGCAACGGCGCCGATCACCAATACGTGATGGAACTGCTTACCACCCATCCCGACCGTTTGGACCCGGCCCTGCGGAGCTACCTGAGCTCCACGCTGAAACCCGGGCTGTCCGAATGGATGAACAGGCGCGGGCAGCTGATGTGCCCCTATTTCGAGACCGTGAAGGACCATCCGGAACAAGGCCTGGAGGGCTTCCTTGACGGACCACGCTACAGCAGTGGTCACGCAGGTTTGCAGCAGCGCATTGGCATCCTCAGCGAGACGCACATGCTCAAGCCCTTTGCCGAGCGGGTGAACGCCACCTTCCAACTGATGCTGGCCACATTGGCGGTCATGGACCGCGAAGGGATGGGGCTGACCCAATCGCGGGAGGATGCTCGGCGCCACACGGCCGCTGCCACGGAGTTCGGCTTCAACTACAGGGTGGATACCGGCCAGGTGGAGCAGCTCCCGTGGAAGGGCTACCGCGCCGGAACCAAGCCCAGCGCGGTCAGTGGCTTGCCGCGCTTGTACTATGACCATGACCACCCGACCGATACCGTGGTGCCCTGGATGGACCGCTTCGTGCCCGCTCTCACCATCACCAAACCAAAGGCCTACCTCATTCCCCAAGCGTGGCGCGAGGTGATCGAGCGACTGGAACTGGACGGTGTGCCGATGGAAGTGCTCACCGAGCGGAGGAAGATGGATGCCGATCTCCAACGCATCGCGGGCTACCGGACAGCGTCCTCACCCTACGAAGGCCACTATCTGCACCACGGCATCACCACCGCGATGGGGCGCGGCGCGATGAAACTGCTCCCCGGTGATGTGCTGGTGCCCATGGGCCACCCCACCGACAGGCTGGTGATGGAGATCCTGGAACCGCGCGCCAGCGACAGCTTCTTCGCCTGGGGCTTCTTCGATGCCATCCTCCAGCAGAAGGAATGGTTCAGTGCCTATGTCTTCGAGGACATCGCCGCCGAACTCTTGGCAAAGGACCCTGATCTCCGCCGCGAACTGGAAGCCGCCAAAGCCGCCGATCGCGCCCTGGCGAACGATGCCTGGGGGCAGCTGTACTGGGTGTACCAGCGCTCGCCGTACTTCGAGCCCGGCCATCAACTTTACCCCGTGGGCCGCTTGCGCTGAGTGCGTTCTCCGTTGTCTCTGCGCTGTTGTTCCGCGTTGGGCTGTTGGCGCAGCTCCAGGCGGTAGTGGTCGCTGCGTCGGTCGCGCAGGTTACGCACGCTGCCATGGGCGTGCAGTTCCTTCAGCAGGTCGCGGTACGCATCCGCGATCAAGGTCATACTTACTCGCTGTGAAGGCTCGATCTCCTAGGCGTTGTCCATTTTCGAAGGGCTTGTACAATGTGTTCGGCGAACGATCTTCGTACATCCAACATCAGGTGGCGCAAGCGAATCCGTGTTTTCCTAATGCTGCAAAGGCATTGGCTGGTCATTTAGCATTGACCGCGACCTGCCTTCCGTCATGCGCGAGCGCTCGTCTGAGGGGTACCTTCGGAACAACCATTCAAACAACCCCGGAACATGGATCGATCCTCGCTCAAACGCAGCGTACTGAAGGCCGCACGCACCCGCATGGAGGCCACCGCCAGTGAACTTCGCGACCGTATCAACGAACTGAAGGCTGTGACGATCGGCGACGACAACGCCGAAAGTGCCAGCCAGACGGAAAGCACGCGCGGAGGCGATGTGGAACTGATGAACTCGCTCGGGGAACAGTTGGAACACCTCGAAAACGACCTCGATCAGTTGGCGCTCATCGATCCGTCCGTGAAGCTGGACATCGTGCAGTACGGTGCCGTGGTCCACACCGACCAGCGCAACTTCCTGGTGGCCACCAGCCTCGAGGAGTTCGACGCGGGAGGGAAGTTCTATCTCGGGGTCTCTGTCAAGGCCCCGTTGATCAACGCGCTCATCGGGCGTTCGGTCGGGGACAGGGTCACCTTCAACGGGCTGACCTACACGGTGCAGGACATCTGCTGAAGCTCTTCTGGCTTTCCTTTGCGACCGGCCGATGCGCGTGACCAGAACGCAGCGGCCGCGAAGCCATGGAATTCTATGACATCAGCATCGGGGCACGCGTGAAGCACCCCACCATGGGCGTGGGCGTGGTGTATGACATCGACCAGCGCACCGTGCACGTGTTCTTCAAGGATCACGGCGAACAGCCCATCAGTCGCAGTTTCGAGGGCTTGGTGACCATCGCACCCGGCGCGGAGGTCGGCCAGGAGCCCTTGGACCTGGACATCGTGCGCGATTCCCTGCGCGAGGTGCTCGAGGAACTGCAGATGCCCCAGCGGCCCGTGGAAATGGCCCGCAAGTACGAAGGCGGCATGCTGGAGATGCGGCCCAAGGACCCTTCGCTCAAGAGCAAGGAACTGCCCATCGACGACTTCTTCCACAAGATCGTCATGATCCGCGACCGCTTCCGCGTGCTGGAGCAGAAGATCAACGCACACCCCGCGCTCAGCGAGGCCGACAAGGTGGACCTGCAGCAGTACATCACCCGCTGCTACGGAAGCCTCACCACCTTCAACATCCTCTTCGAGGACAAGGCGGATCATTTCGTGGGGCAACGTGGCGATGCCACGTCGTAGGAGGGGCTGATCATGATCAGCCCGCTGCTGTGCAACGCAACAGCAGCTCCACGATCATGATCCGCCCGCAGCTGCGATATAGCAGCAGTCCCCACAAGGAGTTATCCACCAAGGGTGGTCATGGCCTTGTTCGCGCCTTAAATTCGTCCCGTCGTTCTTACCATCGAACCTGTCAGCATCCCACGATCGTCCCATGCGGGAGGTCGTCACCGCGAAGCCCACACAGGCCATCTGTTCATCGGAACCAACAATTTCCATCAGGGATCGCATCCTCGGTGGTCTACGGCGGGCCTCAGCCACACTTCGGTGCGGACATGCTTCGGCATCAGGAGGATTACGGAAGCCATCATCGCGGTCCCGCCCATGTGATAACCATGGGTTCTATGAACGTGGCTCTGTGTGGGCTTTTCTTTTTGCCGATCAGCCAATAGCCAGCAGCTAGTAGCCAACAGCCAGTAGCTAGCTGCCAGTAGCCAGTAGCCAACAGCCAACAGCCAACAGCCAACAGCCAACAGCCAGTAGCTAGCAGCCAGTAGCCAACAGCCAGTAGCCAACAGCCAACAGCCAGTAGCCATTAGCTAGCAGCCAGTAGCCAACAGCCAGTAGCTAGCAGCCAGCATCCCGTACTTCGCGCGCAGCGCCGCCAGAGTCGGCTTGCATCTTCGTTCCTTTGCCGCCATGTCACCCAAGCTCCCCGTGATGGAGGCCTTCTACACCGTACAGGGTGAGGGTCTGTTCAGTGGCCAGGCGGCCTACTTCATCCGCCTGGGGGGCTGTGACGTGGGCTGTGCCTGGTGCGATGTGAAGGAGAGCTGGGATGCCTCCAGACACCCGACGTTCTCCGTGGAGGACCTGGTCGCCGGGGCCCTGCAACATCCCGCGCGGATCGTGGTGATCACGGGGGGCGAACCATTGATGCATGACCTGGGACCCCTGACCCGTGCCCTGCGCGCTGCGGGCTTCCGCACCCACATCGAGACCAGCGGAACCCACCCGCTCTCCGGTGATTGGCACCATATCTGCTTCAGTCCGAAGAAGTTCAAGGCACCGCTGCCCGAGATCTTCACGGCAGCGCATGAACTGAAGGTGATCGTCCTGAACAAACACGACCTGCTGTGGGCCGAAGAGCACGCTTCCCGCTTGCCCGCCGAATGCACCCTGTTCCTGCAACCCGAATGGAGCAAACGCGAGACCATCATGCCGCTCATCGTGGAGCATGTGAAGGCCCTGCCGCAGTGGCGTATCTCGCTGCAGACCCACAAGTATCTCAACATTCCTTGATGCCCATGAGGAAGTATTGCCTTGGCCTGCTGGTCGTGCTGATGAACCTGCTGCCGGGTCTTACGATCGGGCAACCCGGTGGGTACAGCACTTCCGATAAAGGCGCCATCAAGCGCTACGAGAGCGGGGTGGCATGCATGCAGCAGCGGAAGATGGAGTGCGCCTTCAATGAGTTCTCCAAGGCGGCGCAGGCCGATGAACGTTTCGTGGAGCCCCGGATCATGCTGGCCGAGATCGCCGAACAACGGGGCCAGGACGACGAGGCCATCGCGCGTTACCGCGAGGTGATGGCCATCGCCCCGCGCTTCTTCCCAACGGCCCAACTGCACCTCGCCGACCTGGAGTTCCGCAATGGACAGTATGTCGAGGCCGAGAAGAACTACAAAGGGTACCTGGAAAAGGAGCAGGACCCCCTGCGCAAGGCACGCGCACGGTTGGGCTTGGACAATTGCACCTTCGCGGCACGCGCCATCCAGCAACCTGTTCCCTTCGAGCCGAAGAACCTGGGGCCTGCGGTGAACAGTGCAGACCCGGAGTATTACCCCTGCATCACCGCCGATGACGCCACCCTGATCTATACCCGCCGTGTGAAGGATCCCGAGCTGATCCCCTGGGGCATGCAGGAGGACTTCATGGTGAGCCACCGTGATGCACAGGGGGCGTGGCAGGCCGCGAAGCCCATCCCCACGGTGAACACCCGCCAATACAACGAAGGCGCGGGTACGCTCACGCCGGACGGACGCTTCATCGTCTTCACCAAATGCGCCACGGAGGATGGGTCCTATGGTGGATCCCTGCAGGGCTTCGGCAGCTGTGACCTCTTCATCAGCCGGCGCATCGGCGACCGCTGGACACCGCCGGAGAACCTGGGCCCGCCGGTGAACTCCCGCAATTGGGAGACCCAGCCCAGCATGGCCAGTGACGGTCGCACGCTCTACTTCATCCGCGGCACACAGGCGCAGGACGGGATCAAGAGCATGGACATCTACACCACGGCGCTGCAGGAGGACGGCACCTGGAGCAAGCCCGAGAAACTGGGGGCCAACGTGAACACCCCCTACCAGGAGGAGAGCGTGCAGATCCACCCCGATGGTCGCACGCTGTACTTCAGCAGCAACGGACATCCGGGCTTCGGCGGGTTGGACATCTTCGTGAGCCGAAAGGAGGAGGATGGCAGCTGGGGCAAGGCCCTGAACTTGGGCTATCCCATCAACACCGGTGCCGACGAGAACAGCCTGTTGGTGAGCGCTGATGGGGAGGTGGCCTACTTCGCCAGCGATCGTGAGGGCGGTCTCGGCGACCTGGACCTCTACAGCTTCGAGCTCTATCCGGAGGCGCGCCCGCTGGCCGTGAGCTTCATCCGCGGGAAGGTCACCGATCGGACCAATGGCCAGCCCGTGGAGGCCGATGTGCAGCTCTACGACCTCGCGACCGGAAAGCTCGCCACCGGTGCCTACAGCGATCCGCGCACCGGGGAGTTCCTGGTGTGCATCCCCGCCGGACGCAGCTACGCGCTGAACGCCAGCAGCGAAGGCTACCTCTTCTTCTCACAGAACTACGATGTGGCCACCGGTACGCCCAAGGAGCCTTACACGCTCAACGTGCCCCTGAGCCCGCTCACCGCCGGCAGTGTCATCGCCCTGCGCAACATCTTCTTCAACACCGCCAGCTATGACCTCCTGCCGGCATCCAACGCCGAACTGGAGAAGCTCGTGCAACTGCTCCGAACCAACACCACGTTGCGCATCGAACTGGGCGGCCACACCGATAACGTGGGCGCCGATGCCGCCAACCTCACGCTGAGCGATCAACGGGCACAGGCCGTGCGCGACTTCGTGATCGCCCAGGGCATTGACGCCTCCCGGATCACCGCCAAAGGCTACGGCGAGACCAAGCCCGTGGCCACGAACGATACCGAGGAGGGTAGGGCGCAGAACCGACGGACGGAGGTGACGGTGCTGTAATGCTTCACACCCAAGCCCCGCACCACCCGCGCCAGGCCGCTGTGAAAGGCACCCTCGCGCAGTTCCACCTCCACTTCCTCCAAGCGGTGGAACTCGACACCCGGAAATTCGGCGCGGACCTCCTCCACCTATCATGGTATGTGCGCCTGGTGCGGGGTCCGTTCTTGCAGATGGCCTCTTGGTTCAGCGCGTGACCATCTTCAGCCCGATGATCGACGCGATCAGGGTGAAGAGGAAGAACAGGCGCCAGAGGTCCGTGGGTTCCTTGAAGAGCAGGATGCCGACGAGCACCGTGCCCACCGCCCCGATGCCCGTCCACACCGCGTAGGCCGTGCCGATGGGCAGGGTCCGTGTGGCGTGGTAGAGCAGGAACATGCTGATGGAGAGCGACACAAAGAACCCGGCCATCCACCACAGGGCGGTGCTGCCGGAACTCTCCTTGGCCTTGCCGAGGCAGGTGGCGAAACCCACCTCGAACAGCCCGGCGACGATGAGCAGGAGCCAGTTCATCGCAGGGACATCAGGTAGGCTGAGCAACGCAGGTCATTGCACCTCATGGCACCGACCTAGAAGCTGAGCTGCGCGGAAAGGAGCGCACCCACTCCACGGGACCGCCCCAGCGTAAGACCGATGACCTGCGGCAGGGAGGCCTCCAAGGTGAAGTGATCGCTGAAGCGGTAGCGTCCGCCAAGGCCCACGAGCAGGCCGCCGTATCCGCCATAGCTCAGGCTTCCACCCCAAAGCAGACGCTCGCCACTGCGGCGTGCCACCGAGGCGGTGACCTGCGGGATGTAATAGGGGAGATGCTGGTACTGCGCCGCCAGACCAACATGCCATCGATCGCTGATGTGTGAACGGATCTCCGCGCCCACGCGAAAGGGCAGCACCGTGGTGAAGGACCCGGCATCAAAGGTGATCCCGAAGGTGTCCAGCAACTGGTCCTCACCCAGAATGAGCTGGTCCAGGTCCAGGATGTTCTCCACGGCAAGGCCCTCGTAGCGGACGATGGTATCCTTCTGCAACTGCACCGCCCGGTCGTTCCAGGTGAGGAAACCCAGGTCCTCGACCGATAGCGAGACGCAGGTGGGTCGCGCGGCAGCGCGGATGCGGGCCTCCCAGCGCCCGGTGAGCGCGGCCCCCATGCCGTTGTTCCGCCCCCATTCATTTCCTGCGGTATCGCTGCTGTGGAAGGTGCCGGCGATGGACGAGCGGAGCAGGCGCCCATCGGTGGCCGTGTACAGGTCCGCCCAACGGATATCCGCAGCCGCGTAGGACTGTCCCAGCACGAGGTCCAGGCGGACAAAGGAGCGGGAGCGCGTATCGGCCACCCCACCGCCCAGGGTCTGGTAGCGCACCTGTTCATACCCCGAGGGGGCCAGGTTCGCGGTGCCACCTTCAAAGCGGGCGTTGCCGAAGAAGACGAGGTCGTACAGGTCCGGGGTGATCCGCGCGCCGGTGTATTCCTGGTGGGCGAAGGAAACGATGGGCCGCAAGCGGGCAAGTCCACTATCTCCACGGGCACCGGTCCAGGTGATGCGGCCCGTCAGTTCGCTGCCGATCACCGCACGTTCCTTGGCCACCAAGGCGTCGGCGGTCCGTTGGCGAAGGTCCCGGTCCAAGTCCTCGCCGACCAACAGGCTGGCAGGCAGCTCGTTGTAGATGGTGTTGCTGTTGTACAGATAGGTGCCCTCGACGGTGATGCGGTGCGACCAAGTGTTCGGGCCGTCCACCACACTGTCCAGCGGCAGCATGGTCCATTGCGCCCGGACATCCGCGACGATGACCAGGAAGAGGATGGTCAGCAGCCTATTCATCGCCGTTCACCACGTAGTTGGCCCGGGCCGTTATCTGCAGGTCCAATCGGTAGCGCTCCAGTATGCGCAGGTGCTCCAGTTGGTCCGATGTGTTGAAGGCCGCCCGCACCCGGAGTTTGTTCCCACCGTACAGCAGGTCCATCTGCCCGGCGCTGATCCACGCGCTGGTGCGTGAGTCCACGGAAGCGATCACCGTTCGGTCGGGTCCCAGGATGCCGGGAGCCAGCACACCGTTCACGGGGATGCTGCTCAATACCTCGCCGTTCCCGTCCACGATGGCCAGTTCCAACCGCGCGGAGAAAGGGAAGCCGTTGGAGCCGAAGAGCATCAGCTCACCGCTCTGTAGGCCATGCCCCTCCGCTGTACCGGGAAGGGTCGGGGTCACCAGGCTCTCCAGGGTCAGGTCGCTGGCGATGATGTTCAAGGGCACCTCCAGTTCCAGATCGGCCCGCAAGCGGCTTTCATAGTAAAGGAAATCGTTGCCATTGCTGATATCCCCCAAAGGGTTCAGGCGCAGTTCGATGTCGTAGCGCACCTCATCGGGCAGCACCTCCAGGAATTCATCGATGTTGCTGTCCGAGTTGTCCAGGATGTTCTCGTAGAAGCTGGGCAAGGGTCCGTTGCCCTGGTCCAGTGCGCGGTTCAGGTTGATGGGGCCGTTGAGGATGGAATGGGTGAGGTCCACGGTCGCACCGGTCCGCGTGTTCACCGCCTGGAACTGGTCCAGCGCGATCTGGATGTCCATGCCGATGCCGTTCTCCACCCGCAGCCGCAGGGTCACCTGGTCCACATCCAGTGATCCGCTGATGATGTTGTTGAACAGGTCCAATCCGGTGGTCTCCTGTTCGGGGTCCACCACGCGCTGGCCGAAGAAGCCCTTGGCGTACTGCGGCACCAGACCGGAGTAGCGCACGTCGATGATCACGCTGTCCTGGTCGGTGACCTCCGCACCGCTGCCGTTCGGGTCGAGCCGCGTGGAGATCAGGGAGGTCACCGTGTTCACGCTGTTGAACTCCGGACCACGCAGGTCGAAACGGCTCCCGGCCAGGTTGCGCGAGGTGCTGCTGGTGGCCGGAGAGGCCGGACTGCCCGGACCCACACTGGTCGTCACCAAGGCGGGGCCATCGGGGAAGGTGACGCCTTGCAGTTCGAAGCTGCCCAGGATCGTGCTGGCCACCATGTTCCGGGTATCGATGGAGAGCTGCCCTTCGCGGAGCTCCAGGTAGCTCAACGATACCCCATCGATCTCGAAGCGGGATACGTCGTTGATGTTCAGGATCTCCAGGCCCGGAGGGAACATCAGTGGTCCGGGGGTCGGCAGGGCGTAGCGGTAGAAGAAATTGGTGTCCGGTGCGCTCAGCACGGAATCGAGGTCCACCGAGAAGAGTTCGCTGGAATAGACCAAGGTGAGCCCCCCGTCCGCTGCAGTGACCAGGAGGCTGTCCGCCAGCAGGTCGCGTATGCTGAACGATGTGGTGACGAGGGGGGCCAGGGCATCAATGTCCCAACGGCTCGGCGTATCATCCTTTCGGCAGCCCGTGAGCACTAAAAAAGGACAGAGCAGCAAGGCAACCCGGACCGGGGGGGCTACGTTCTTCATAGGAGAGGGCAAATTACGTTCGCTTTGGCTTTCGTCATGTTTCCATTCTGTCGGGTAGCGCTACATTTGTCCACCGGAGAGCGTTGTTCTTGAAATGCTATCGAGCCGTCATATCCTGCTGCCCTGGCTTGCGTCAAGCGTCGTCATGTTCGGGCTTTCGTATCTCTGGCATGGGGTCGCCCTGACGGACCTGGAGGAGTTGCGCGTCCCCAAGACGCTCTACTTCGTGCTCGCCGGTATCGTCTACCTGGTTCTTGGTCTATGCCTGACCATCGGTCTGCACAAAGCGATCGCGTACGAATTGATCTCCCTCAAGGTGGCCTTTCCCTTCACGTCCTTCCTGGGTGGTGCCGTGGTGGGTTTCGTGGTCTACCTCGTCATTTTCGTCCTGGGCATGACCTTCACCAAACACGGCATGATGCACGTGGTGGCCGATATACTCTGGCAGATGATCGAACAGGGGATGGGTGGCCTGGCGGTGAGCCTGGGCATCATCTACGACATGCATAAGAGCTTTCTGGAGCAGGAGCGCGCCAGCTGAACCCGGGTCCCGGCTCAGCTGGGGTATTTCCCCTTCCACAGCCGTAGCAGCAGTTCGGCATGTTCGCGTTCCTTCGGGTTCGCCCCGGGCTTGTACAGTGAGGTGCCGGCGATCGCCGTGGGTAGGAACTCCTGCTCGATGAAATTGCCCTGCCCCTCGTGGCTGTAGCGATAGTCCTTCCCGTAGCCGATGTCCTTCATCAGTTTGGTGGGGGCGTTCCGCAGATGGATCGGCACCGGAAGATCACCGGTCGTCTTCACCAAGGCCTGCGCTTCCCCGATGGCCACGTAGCTCGCGTTGCTCTTCGGGGAGCAGGCCAGGTAGATGGCGCACTGGCTCAGGATGATGCGGCTTTCCGGCCAGCCGATCATCTGGGCGGCCTGCATGGCCGTGGTGGCCATCAGCAGGGCGTTCGGGTTCGCGTTGCCGATATCCTCACTGCTCAGGATCACCATGCGACGAGCGATGAACTGGGCATCCTCACCACCTTCGACCATCCGCGCCAGCCAGTACACGGCCGCGTTCGGGTCGCTTCCCCGGATGCTCTTGATGAAGGCGCTGACGATATCGTAATGCTGCTCTCCCTGCTTGTCGTAGCGGGCGGCATTGGTCTGCACCACCGCCATCACCAGGTCGTCCGTGATGATCACCGCCTCATCGGCACTGGCCTTCACGCACAGCTCGAAGGTGTTCAGCAGGCGGCGCGCATCCCCACCGCTGGCGCGCATCAGGGCATCGGTTGCGCTCAGGGTGATCGATCGGGTGCGCAGTTGCTCGTCCTCCACCATGGCCCGTTCCAGCAACCCGCGCAGTTCCTCCTCGGTCAGCGGGTTTAGGGTGTAGACCTGGCAGCGGGAGAGCAAGGCGCCGATCACCTCGAAGCTCGGGTTCTCCGTGGTGGCCCCGATCAGGGTGATGGTGCCCTTCTCCACGGCACCCAACAGGCTGTCCTGCTGGGCTTTGCTGAACCGGTGGATCTCGTCGATGAAGAGCACCGCGCTGCGGGAGAACAGCCCGCTGCCGCCGGCCTGTTCGATCACCTCCCGCACATCCTTCACACCACTGCTGATGGCGCTCAAAGTGTGGAAGGGGCGCTTCAGGTCCTGGGCGATGAGCCGGGCCAGCGTGGTCTTGCCCACCCCCGGTGGCCCCCACAAGATCATGCTGGGCAACATGCCCCCGGCCAGTGCTTTGCGAAGCACGCCGTTCGGACCGATCAGGTGCTGCTGGCCGACCACCTCGTCCAAGGTCTTCGGACGCATACGTTCGGCAAGCGGCTGGTACTGTTCCATCGGGTCTTCGGGGCCCGCGAAGTTAGCCTCATGGAAAGGAGAAGCCCCCGCCGTGGGGCGGGGGCTTCATCATTCTGCCGGTCGTGTTCCGACCTAGGGCTGATACAGCATGCGACCCTTTACCTCCTCACCGTTCAGGAGGATGCGATAGAGGAAGGTGCTGCCTCCGTTCTCCACGGGTCGGAAGTTCAGACGCAACGCTTGGTCCTTCGCCACCACGCCACGGTACAGGTCCGCAATGCGGCGTCCCTGCATGTCGTAGACCTCCACCACCGCATCACCCGCCACAGGCGCTGTGAAGTCGATGTGCGTGTCGTTCCGGAACGGATCGGGAGATACCGATGCCTTCATGCCACCATCGCCATCCTTGTCCGTGTTCCACGGTGAGAGGAGGGGGGCGCGGCGCGGGTTCAGGGTTGTATCATGGTCAAAGTGGCTCGTGAAGGCTCGTGCTGAGCGCTTGGGAGGTTCTGTTCGGGCAGGAGGTGACCAGCGACGACCAGGGCCAGGATCAGGCAAAGGCCGATCAGTTCGCGGTCATGGGCGATACTGGAGAAGGGGCGAGGTGCCGTTTCCAGGGACCTCTCATTCAGGAAGGGGGATCGCATGTGCTTGTTCGGTTGGTCGTCCGAGCAAGTGTCCAAAGGCAGGGGTCTGAAGAGCGATCCGGCGCAAAGAGTTCGGCGAATCTAGGGTCGTTGCACTTCGACTGTCAAGTGCTTGTCGAAGATATTTAATCATTGGTCGACATGATCGACTCTTACATCAGGTGTTCTGGCGGCACGTGGTCGAAGGCTCAGGGTCGAGGTGGTCCGTACCTGTTCAAAACTTTTTTTGCCAGGAAATTTGCCGATCCCGAACCGCTGTGCTTATTTGTGCGTCATGTTGTTGACGAAAATAATGTCAGCGCATCGGATCAGCATGAGCACGCTCAACACAGGTGATATGGCCCCGGCATTTTCCGGAGTCGATCAGGACGGCCTCCCGGTCGACCTGAAGGATCACCTGGGTGGCAAGGTGCTGCTCTATTTCTATCCCAAGGACGATACCCCGGGCTGCACCACGGAAGCGTGCAACCTGCGTGATGCGCACGAGGACCTTCTTAAGGCCGGCTATAGTGTGATCGGCGTGAGTCCGGACACGGTGGCGAAGCATAAGAAGTTCGCGACGAAGTATGGTCTCCCGTTCCGTCTGCTGGCCGACACGGATCGGTCCGTGGCCAATGCCTACGGGGTATGGGGTCGAAAGAAATTCATGGGGCGCGACTATGAGGGCATTCTGCGCACCACCTTCCTCATCGATGAGAAGGGGTACATCGAACGGGTCATCGCGGACGTCCGAACGAAGGACCATGCCGCACAGGTGCTGGGTGACCAGGTGACGATCGCACCACCTTTGACCCACTGAACACGTAACTTCAACCACACGATACCATGGCCGCAGAGATCAATAAGGACAAGCTGAAGGCGCTTCAGCTCACGATGGACAAGATGGAGAAGACCTTCGGAAAGGGGGCCATCATGCGCATGGGCGACGACGCCATTGAACAGGTGGAGGTCATTCCGACCGGTTCCATCGGGCTGGACCTTGCCCTCGGTGTAGGGGGCTATCCCAAAGGACGGGTCGTGGAGATCTACGGTCCCGAGTCATCCGGTAAGACCACCCTGGCCATCCACGCCATCGCGGAATGCCAGCGCCGTGGTGGCATCGCAGCGATCATCGATGCGGAGCACGCCTTCGATCGCGCCTATGCCGAAAGCCTGGGCGTGGACACCGAGAACCTGCTCATCAGCCAGCCTGACAACGGCGAGCAGGCCTTGGAGATCGCCGACAACCTCATCCGTTCCGGTGCCATCGATATCCTGGTGGTCGATAGCGTGGCGGCACTGACGCCCCGCGCCGAACTGGAAGGGGAGATGGGCGACAGCGCCGTGGGCATGCATGCCCGCCTGATGAGCAAGGCCTTGCGCAAGCTCACCGGCACCATCAGCAAGACCGGTTGCTGCTGCATCTTCATCAACCAGTTGCGCGAGAAGATCGGTGTGATGTTCGGCAATCCCGAGACCACCACCGGTGGTAACGCCCTGAAGTTCTACGCCAGCGTGCGCCTCGATATCCGCAGGTCCACCCAGATCAAGGACGGTGAGACCGTGACCGGAAACCGCACCAAGGTGAAGGTGGTGAAGAACAAGGTGGCCCCGCCGTTCCGCAAGGCTGAGTTCGACATCATGTTCGGCAAGGGCATCAGCAAGACGGGCGAGATCATCGATATGGGTGTCGAGCTGGGCATCGTCAAGAAGAGCGGAAGCTGGTTCAGCTACGAGGATAACAAGCTTGGGCAGGGACGTGACGCGGTGCGCCAGCTGCTCGATGACAATGCCGAGCTCTGCGAGGAGCTGGAGAAGAAGATCAAGGAAGCGGTGGCCAAGAGCGAATTACCGGTTCTGGCCTGAGTCAACTCACCCGCTACTTTTGGAGGGTCCCGGTTCGGAGTGTTTTCCGGGGCCCTCCTTTTCTTTGGTCCCCATCATGTCAAAGTTCCATCCCCTGCTGTTCGTCGCTTTCCTGTTCGCCTGCACGGACGGCCAGAACCCCAACGGGGGGACGGGCTCAGGGCAGGATACCGCGGCGAACCCGCTCCTGGCTTTGGAGCAGCAGATCCTGAAGGCACCCACGGACCCCAATTCCTTTGCCCAGCGCGCGCGCTACTTTGAAGGTCTCGACAGCACCGCGCTGGCCATCAACGATTGGAAGCGGGCCATGGCCCTGGATACCACCGATGCCCAGTGGCCCATCGCCCTGGCCGATCTCTACTACCGCAAATTGCGCGTCGAGGAGGCGGACCCCTTGCTCATCAAGGCCATCAGGCTCGATCCACAAGGCACGGAGGCCCTGCTCAAGCGCAGTGAGCTGAAACTCCTGCTGCGTGAATACAAGGAGGCCATGTCCCTGGCCAACGATGCCCTGCGTATCGATCCATTGAACCCCAGGGGATACTACCTCAAGGGCTGGATCCACATGGAGGCGGGGGATACCACCCTTTCCATCAGCAGTTACCGCACGGCCGTTGAACAGGATCCGGCCTTCTATGAAGCCTACATCGCCCTGGGGCTCCTGCATGCCCATCGACGGGAGCCCTTGGCCCTGCAGTACTACAACACGGCCATCGAGCTGCGACCGGAAAGTGTGGAGGCCTGGTACAACAAGGGCATGTATTGCCAGGAGAACGGCATGGACAGCGTGGCCCTGGCCTGCTATGCCACCATCAAGACGATCGCGCCGCTGAACTCCATGGCTTATTACAACACCGGCTACATCCTGCTGGAGCACCAACAGCGCACGGCGGATGCCCGACGCGAGTTCGCCCGCGCGATCGCCCTGCTGCCTGACCACGCACAGGCCTACTACAATCGTGGGCTCACCTTCGAATTGGATGGAAAGCTGGACAGCGCGTTGATCGACTACCAGCAGGCCCTTCGTTTGGCTCCCACCTTCACGCTGCCGGCGGAAGGTCTTGGAAGGCTCCAGTCAAAGGGCATCAAGGTCACGCTGCCTTAACGGCCCCGGGTCCTGCCACGCACCTCATGTTGGTCGGGTATCCAGGCCACCTGGCCCACGCCGATCACTTGAAACCTCCGCACCAACAGATGGTCGCCCACGTGAGCGCGCAAGGTCCAGGTGCCCGGCTTCAAGCGGTCCAAGGCCAGGCACTCCAATTGTTGCTGTTCGAAGACCTGCACGATATCACCCCGTCCGTTCAGGAGGTCCATCTTGTCCGTGCCTGCGGGAAGGACCAGGTCGACGCTGCCAGGCACCGCGCTCTCGCTGAAGCCGACCCCTTCGTGGTCGGCCGTATGTGCTGGGGCATGACGCGGCAGATAGGCCATATCCTCGGAGGACTGGGCCTGGATCGCGAGGGGTATCGCGATCACGAGCATGGCGAGCGTTCTACGCATGGGGCTGTTCCTTGCGCCTTGTTTACGAAGCTTGGGGCGGATGGTTCCCCGTGGTGCAGGCCGGGCCGACATGTTCCTGCTCCGCGGCAACCCAGCAGGGGAGAGGCCAGGCCGGGCATGCACAGGTCGCCTCCACATCGGGTTCCTTGACCCGGCAACAAGGGGGGCTCTTGGGTGCACAGTTCCGGCAGCGGAAGACATCTGCGGACGCTGTATACTTACCCCATGCAACAACCACCGATCGACCCCTTCGTGGACCTCGAGACAGCTTTGCGAAAGGTCTTTCCGGATATCTATGAGCCGGAAGCACGCCAGGCATTGGTCGAACAGGGCCAGCTGATGGAACTGCACGCCGGGCAGGTCTTCATGGAGATCGGCAACTACATCCGCACCATTCCGATGGTGCTCAGCGGTATGCTCAAGCTTGTACGCGAGGATGAGGATGGCAACGAGATGCTGCTCTACTACCTGAAGCCCGGGGAGACCTGCGCCATGAGCCTGACCTGCTGCACGAACGACGCGCGCAGCACCATCCGCGTGTCGGCGGAGGATGACTCTGTGATCCTGGCGATCCCGGCGCGCCTCATGGACAGCCTGACGGATACCTACCGCTCCTGGAAGAACTTCGTCATGCTGACCTACCAACGGCGTTTCGAGGAACTTCTGCGCACCATCGACGGTGTGGCCTTCCAGAAGCTTGATGTGCGCATCCAGGACCTGCTCAAGGAACGGGCCTCGAACACCGGATCTCGCGTGATCACTGTGACCCACCAGGAGATCGCCGAGCAGCTCAACTCGTCCCGTGAGGTGATCTCCCGGCTGCTCAAGCGCATGGAGCACGAAGGCGAGGTGAAGCTCGGAAGGCAGCGGATCGAGCTGCTGGGAGCGACCTGGTCTTCGTGATGAAGGTCACCGTCCGCGCCCGTGAAGGTGTCGGACCTTTGCACCACAGAACAACAATCGTCCAATGGAACTGAAAGCGCTTCTATCTGAACCCCATGCCACGATCGTGGACGTGAGGACCCCTGCCGAATTCATGGGCGGGCATGTGGCAGGCTCCATCAACATCCCGCTACAGGAAGTGCCTGACCGGGTGGAGGAGCTCCGCCGTATGGCAAAACCACTGATCCTCTGCTGTGCCAGTGGTAATCGCAGTGGTCAGGCCGCTTATTTTCTGCAACAGCACGGCTTGGAGAACGTGCACAATGGCGGCGGCTGGCTTCAGGTCAACCATGCCGTTGCCCAGCTCACCTCCACACGATCCTGAACCCACCACACCATGAACCGATCATTCTTCCTCATTGCATCGCTGGTCCTGTTGTCATCCGTGGGATGCGGGCAGGCATCGGAACAGAAGGCCACCCCCATGGGCAGCGGCACAACGACCGTCGAGCTCGTCACCGAACTGAAACCTGCGGCGTTCAAGGCAGCGATCGATGAGGGCAAGGCACGGCTCATCGACGTCAGGACCCCGGGCGAGTACAGCTCCGGACACCTTGCCGGAAGTATCAACATCGACTGGACCGGTGCGGACTACGAAAAGGCTTTCGGTGAGCTCGATCCCAAGGTGCCCGTCCTGTTGTATTGCCGTTCGGGTGGACGCAGTGGACAGGCCATGGAGCATCTCCGGTCAAAGGGCTTCACCGTTCAGCATATGCAGGGCGGGATCACGAGCTGGCAGCAGGCCGGCTATCCGGTACAGCAATAAGGCAGGGGCATGAACAACTTCAAGGAGCTCATCAACGGGGATACTCCCGTACTGGTCGATTTCTATGCCGACTGGTGCGGTCCGTGCCGCTACCAGGCCCCCATCCTCAAGGAGGTGGCATCACAGATGGGGCCCCTGGCCCGCGTGGTGAAGATCGACGTGGACAAGAACCCGGCGGTCGCCCAGGCCTACGGTATCCGAGGCATTCCAGCCTTGCTCATCTTCCGGAAGGGGGAGGTGGTGTGGCGCGCCAGTGGTGTGCGCCAGACGCATGAGCTCGTGCAGCAGTTGCAGCAGGCGGCTGCCTAAGGACTCCGGTGCACTGAAAAACAAAGGCCCGTGGAACGATCCACGGGCCTTCTGCATTTTCCGGTCGACTGATCACTCGTCGTCGTTCCCCAGGTTGATACCAAACGTGAGGCCGTAACTGATGTACTTGGAATCGATGTCGGTCACCGATGGGTTATCCTCGAATACCCGGCTCAAACCGAAGCTGGCATTCGGAGACAGCGTGAACAGACCCATGTCGAAGCCTACACCCACGTCGATGTTCCATGATCCGTTGCTGAAGTCACCTTCGTTCCACGTGAGGTTTCCGTCGCGCTGGTCAACGCTCAACAGGACATCATAACTGGGGCCCAGCATCAAACGGATGTCGAACTGGTAGGTGTCGACAACGCGATAACCCAACAGGCCCCGCAATTTCAAGCTGGTCCGAACGAGGTTATCCTCCACCAGCACGCTTCCGGCGGCGCCACCCGGAATGTCGGTATTGTAGGTCACCGCGGTGACACTTCGCCCGAGGAATGCACCGGGCTGAACGAAGAATTTGTCACCGAAACGGGCATCCAAACCCGCCTGCCAACCCAGTTCAGCCTTGTAACTATAGCCGTCGGGCCGCTGGGTCAAGCTCTGGTACGAGACCCCCACCTGAGGGTTGATCTGTACCTGGGCGAAGGCTACCGATAGGGTCCCTCCGAGGATCGTGGTCAGCAAAAGCTTTTTCATGGTTGGTTTCCTTGGTTAGAGGTGCCGAAGCCAAACGGCGTGCCAAGTTCGCACTTCGGTCCTGAACTGTACGAGCGGAAACATTACTTTGTGAGCATCTAACGAACACCCCTCAGACCGCATGAACTACCTCTACGCTGCCTTCGGATGTGCACTGCTGGCCTCTTTCCCCGTCCTCGCACAGGACTGTACTCCTGGTCGGTACACGGAACCCTTGTTCGATGAAGTGATCGTGACCTCTGCGGTCCCCTTCGGCAGTAACACCGCGGTGGCCGGAGGCAGCCAGACCCTGTTGATGGATATCTATGAGCCCGCAGGTGATCTCCTGGAGCAGCGTCCCGTGGTCATCATCGCCTTCGGTGGTTCGTTCGTGGCCGGCTCCAGGGCCGATGTGGCTGAACTGTGCACGGCCTTCGCCCAGCGCGGTTACGTGGCCGTCGCTCCGGATTACCGGGTGGGGTTCTTTCTTCCCAATGCCTTGACCACCACCCTCGCTGTGGTCCGTGGTGCACATGACGTCAAGGCCTGCATCCGCTTCCTCCGGAAGAGTGTGGAGGAGGGCGATCCCTATGGCATCGATCCGGACCGCATCATCGCCGGTGGTGTTTCCGCAGGGGCCATCAGTGCCATCCATGCCACCTACCTCGATACCGATGAGGAGATGCCTGCGGTGCTCAATTCCCAGATCGCCCAGTTGGGTGGGGCGGAAGGCAACAGCGGCAGCCCGGGCTACAGCAGTGCCGTGGCAGGCTGTCTCAGCTTCAGCGGTGCCATCGGTGACACCACCTGGGTCGGCGCCGGCAATGTGCCCTTGTATAGCATCCACGAGACCGGTGATGAGGTGGTGCCTTATTTCACCGAAGAGGTCGCCGTGTTCGGTATCCCCACCGGACTGGTCGCTTCCGGCAGCTACGACCTGCACCTGCGCATGCAGAACCTGGGCAATGAGAACTGCCTGCTGAGCTACACCTCCAACGAACACGTGGGCTACTTCACCGCCGACCCCATCAACTCGCTGGCCTTTGCCTTCGGCCGTTGCGCCGGACTGGTCTGTGGCCAGGATGCCAACTGCGGGAACATTGCCGCAGCGGTGCCAACCGTCAGTGCAGCGAGCGCCATCGCGGTCTCCCCCAATCCGACCGCCGATCACGCCGTTGTCCAGCTGGAAGGTCGTAATGATCTGTACCTGATGAGCTCTAAGGGGGAGCTGGTCTGGAGCACATCCTCGGTCGTAGGTGCTGTCCGCATCGACCTGACACCCTTCCCCACGGGCATCTATCTCCTTCGTGTCGCTGGCGCCAGTGCTGGTACGACGCGGATCGCGAAGTGGTGATCGACCGCTGAGGACCTGACCATCTGAAGAGGGGAGCGGGCATGCGCGTGGTGGTGATCGGAGGTGGTGCGGCCGGGTTCTTCGCCGCCCTCAGTGTGCGCGACCATCATCCGGGGGCGGAGATCATCCTGCTGGAGCGTTCGGACAAGCTGCTGGCCAAGGTGCGGATCAGTGGCGGTGGCCGCTGCAACGTCACGCACCACTGCCTGGAGCCCCGCAAACTGGCCGCGCACTATCCCCGCGGTGAACGTTTCCTGCGCCGCTCCTTCGAACTGTTCAGTGTGAAGGACACGGTGGCCTGGTTCGCCGCCCACGGCGTATCACTGAAGGTGGAGGCCGATGGTCGCATGTTCCCGGTGACCGATGATTCCGCGACCATCGCGGACCTTCTGTTGGAACGTGCGAAAGAGGCACGCATCCTCATCGAGCTGCACACCCACGTGAAGGCACTGGTGCCGTTGCCGGAGGGGGGCTTCCGGATCGATCGGGTGGGAGGGACCGCCCTTGCTGCCGACCGGGTGATCGTGGCCACCGGGGGGCACCCCAAACCATCCGGTTATGACTGGCTGGAGCCCACCGGACATACACTGGTCACACCGGTCCCATCCCTGTTCACCTTCAACATGCCCGGCGATCCCGTGCGCGAGCTGATGGGCGTGGTGGCTCCTGCTGTGCGGGCGCGCGTGGTGGGTTCCGAACTGGAGACCGTGGGGCCACTCTTGATCACCCATTGGGGTATGAGCGGACCGGCCATCCTTCGCCTCAGTGCCTGGGGCGCTCGCCAGATCAGTGAACTGGACTACCGTTTCACCCTGCAATTGAACTGGTTGGGAGGAGCATCCGAAGAGCACACCCGGGCCGCACTGGAACTGGCCAGGACCGAGCAGGGGCGCAAGCTGGTTCAGAACCTTACGGTATTCCCCCTGCCCAAACGGCTCTGGTGGTTCCTGTTGAACAAGGCCGGCATTCCGCTGGACCGCGTACTGGTTGAGGTCAATAAAAAGGAGCGGAACAGGCTGGTCGACCTGCTGACCAATGACCGTTATGCCGTGAGCGGACGCACCACCTTCAAGGAGGAGTTCGTCACCGCCGGTGGCATTGACCTGGGCGAGGTGGATCCGCTCACCATGCAGAGCCTCAAGGTGCCGGGGTTGTTCCTGGCGGGAGAAGTGCTCGATATCGATGGGATCACCGGTGGCTTCAACTTCCAGGCGGCCTGGACCACCGGCTATCTGGCCGGCAAATTGGCGGCAAGCATCAAGGAATGAAGCGAAGCACCGATCGGCGGTCCCCGTTGCGGACCGAGGCCACGTAGAGCCCGGGCGCCAGGGTCATCGGCACGGTCAGCGAGGACCCCGAGGGGACCAGCACCATGACCGTGCGTCCGGCGGCATCCAGCACTTCCACCGTGGCCCCGCCTGATAGGGGAAGGCCTTCGATCCGCAGAAGACCGTTCTCGAACCACAGCGAGACGAGCGGTGCCTCCAGGGCGGCGACGTCCGCGGTAGGTCCCCAGATGGCCTGCACCCATTGGGGTTGGTCGATGTAGGGGTTGCGGTTCCCCTGGAGGTTGAAGACGGCATTGTTCCGGTTCGTTTCCTTCTCGCTCACCGGGTCGTCCAGGTGCCATTCCAGCAGCATGGTCTCAGCCCAGGGGCTGAACTCACCGTTCTGCATCATCGGGCTCGTCCAGGAGTTCAGTTGCGGGAGGTAGCGGGTAAGCATGTAGAAGTAGCTCCGCGCGAAGTCGCCCTTGTAGGCATCGATCGGTTCGAACACCACGCCGGAACAACCGGGATAGTTGCATTGTCCCAGTTTGCTGCCATTGCTGCCCACCCAGGTGGTGGATGAGACCGTGCCGTAGGCGTTGTTCGCACGTTTCTGGTTGGCCCAGGCATCGGTGGGGTACATATGGAAGAGGTCCGTGTCCATGGGCGGCTCGCCATTGAACCAGCTCTGCGGGAAGGAGTGCTCGCGGTTGAAGCAGTCGCCCTCACCACTGTATGTGCCGCATTGATCCGATCCGAACGCATAGCTGTAGGCCGGTGTGCCGCCGGGAATGTCGGAATACATGTCCCAGACCGTGTCGTCGGCTTTGCGGTCCGTACTTGCAAAGGCCGCCCACAACTGACTGTTCGCCAGTTCAGTATGCCCGTCGATGATGCCGTACAAGGCCGCTCGGAGCTGCTCCCCGCTCAGGCCCGCCGCCGCATCGTAGTAACCGGCCGGAGGTTGCGCCCAGGTGCTGAGCGGCGCAAGGAGAAGGAGGAGTGAAGCGAGGCGCATGAAGGACAAAGGTAGGGGCCTACGGAGGGGGGATATGAACGAGGGGACCCTTTCGGATCCCCTCGTTGCGGTCGATTCAGGTGAGTCTTACTTCACCTTGTTCACGATGCTCGTGAACGCTTCGGCGTCGCTGTAGGCGATCTCGGCCAGGGCCTTGCGGTCCAGTTCGATGTTCGCCTTCTTCAGTCCGGACATGAAGACGCTGTAGCTGGTGCCGTTGATGCGGCAGGCGGCGTTGATACGCTGGATCCAGAGACCGCGGAATTCGCGCTTCTTCAGCTTGCGGCCCGTGTAGGCGTGCTGCAGGCCTTTCTCCACCGTGTTCTTGGCAACGGTGTACACGTTCTTGCGGCGACCGAAGTTGCCTTTCGCCATATCGAGGATCTTCTTCCTCTTGGCCCGACTTGCTACTTTATTCTTACTGCGTGGCATGTTCCACTTGGTTTTTGGGCGTGAGCGCCAGTGCTTTCACACTGATCTTGGGGGCTGCACGTCCTGGTTAACGCTACCTATTGATGACCCGGTGCGGTTGGGCTTGTTTACTTCAGCAGATCAAGGATCGCCTTCTTGTCACGACGGTTCACGATGCCTGATTTGGTCAGGGCACGTTTGCGCTTGGTCTCCTTCTTGGTCAGGATGTGACGTTTGAACGCGTGCTTGTGTTTGATCTCGCCGGTGCCGGTCAGCTTGAATCGCTTCTTGGCTCCGGACTTGGTCTTCATCTTGGGCATGGCCTCTTCTGATTGGTCTTGGGTTGCGTGGGTGCGGATGATCATCCGCCCTTACCTTATTTCTTCTTCTTCGGGATCAGGAACATGATCATCCGCTTGCCTTCCAACTTGGGCATCTGCTCCACGATGGCGGCGTCCTCCAGTTCCTGGGCGAACTTCAACAGCAGGATCTCACCGCGTTCCTTGAACACGATGGTTCGGCCGCGGAAGAACACGAAGGCCTTGATCTTGTGGCCTTCCTCCAGGAACTTGCGTGCGTGCTTCAGCTTGAAGTTGACATCGTGCTCGTCCGTGTTGGGACCGAAGCGGATCTCCTTCAT
The DNA here is from genome assembly GCA_945872795.1 of Chryseobacterium gleum. Taxonomy (GTDB): domain Bacteria; phylum Bacteroidota; class Bacteroidia; order Flavobacteriales_F; family PHOS-HE28; genus PHOS-HE28. The sequence continues at coordinate 67,332 of CAMCAZ010000003.1, read as the reverse complement.
CTCCACCGTCGCCGCCTTCGCCTTGATCTCCTTCTGCTTCTTCTTCAGGTCGTACAGGAACTTCTTGTAGTCCGTAATCCGGCATACGGGAGGCACTGCGGAGGCACTGATCTCCACCAGGTCCAGCCCCATGTCCTCGGCCATGCGCAAGGCCTGGCTGAAGGGGTACACACCGGCTTCCACGCCTTCACCCACCACCCGCACTTCGTTCACACCGAAGATCTTGTTGTTGATCCGGTGCGGATCTTCCTTGATCACGCGACCGCGGTACGGACGACGCTGACCACCACCCCCACCAGGAGGTCGTGGTCCACTTGGACGATTGAAGGGAGGTCCTGCCACTTAGAGTTTTTTGGTTCCTGACAACTGGTTCAACGACTTCCGAACTGCTCCTGTATCCGTCCGTTCACCAACTCGGCGAAGGCTTGCGGGGTCATGGTCCCCAGGTCGCCCTGGCCATGTTCCCGCACGGATACGGTTCCGTCGGCAGCTTCTTTCTCCCCGACGATGAGCATGAACGGGGTTTTGGCCAGCTCCGCATCGCGGATCTTTCGGCCTATTTTCTCGTTCCGCTCGTCAACGGAGGCGCGAATATCGGAACTTTTCAACACACGGGCGACGTCCTTGCAGCTATCCACGAACTTGTCGCTGATCGGCAGCAGGGTGGCCTGCTCGGGCGTGAGCCACAGCGGGAAGCGGCCGGCGGTGTGTTCGATGACCACCGCCACGAAACGCTCGAGGCTGCCGAAGGGCGCCCGGTGGATCATCACCGGACGGTGTTTCTGGTTGTCGCTGCCCACATATTCCAGCTCGAAACGTTCGGGCAGGTTGTAGTCCACCTGGATGGTGCCCAACTGCCACTTTCGGCCTAGGGCGTCCTTCACCATGAAGTCCAGCTTCGGCCCGTAGAAGGCCGCTTCGCCATATTCCACCACGGTCTTCAGGCCTTTCTCGGCGGTGGCCTCGATGATGGCGCTCTCCGCCTTCTCCCAGTTCTCGTCGCTACCAATGTACTTGCTGCGGTCCTCCTTGTCACGCAGGCTCACCTGCACCTCATAATCGTTGAGGTCCAAGGCCTTGAAGACCAGGAGCACCAGGTCGATCACCTTCTTGAACTCCTCCTTTACCTGGTCAGGTCGGCAGAACAGGTGGGCATCGTCCTGCGTGAAGCCCCGCACCCGGGTCAGGCCGTGCAGTTCACCGCTCTGTTCGTAGCGGTATACGGTCCCGAATTCGGCATAGCGGATCGGCAGGTCCTTGTAACTGTGTGGCCGGCTCTTGTAGATCTCGCAGTGGTGCGGGCAGTTCATCGGCTTCAGCAGGAATTCCTCGCCCTCATGCGGGGTGCGGATCGGCTGGAAGCTGTCCTTGCCATATTTCTCGTAGTGGCCGCTGCACACATACAGGTCCTTGTGAGCGATGTGCGGGGTGGACACCTGCTCGTAGCCGCTGTCCTCCTGGGCCTTCTTCATGAAGTTCACCAAGCGTTCGCGCAGGGCGGTTCCTTTTGGGAGCCACAGTGGAAGCCCCGGACCCACCTTGTCGCTGAAGGTGAAGAGGTCGAGTTCCTTGCCCAGCTTGCGGTGGTCGCGCTTTTTGGCCTCCTCCAGCAGCACCAGGTATTCGTCCAATTCCTTCTGCTTGGGGAAGGTGATGGCATAGAGGCGGGTGAGCTGTTTGCGGGTCTCGTCGCCGCGCCAGTAGGCACCGGCAACGCTCATCACCTTGGCGGCCTTGATGAAGGACGTGTCCGGCAGATGGGGGCCACGGCACAGGTCCACAAAGTCGCCTTGCTGGTAGAGGGTGATCTCCCCGTCGTTCAGTCCCTCCAGCAGTTCCAGCTTGTATTCGTCGCCCTTCTCCTGAAAGAAAGCGATGGCTTCGGCCTTGGGCACTTCCCTGCGGATATAGGTGCTCTTCCTGCCGGCGAGCTCCTTCATCTTGGCCTCGATGGCCGCGAAGTCGCTATCTCCGATGGTGCGGCCGCCCAGGTCGATGTCGTAGTAGAATCCCTTCTCGATCGCCGGGCCGATGCCGAACTTGGTTCCAGGGTATAACGCCTCGATGGCCTCGGCCAACAGGTGTGCGCTGGAATGCCAGAGCGTGGCCTTGCCTTCGTCATCGTTCCACGTGAGCAACGACAAAGTGCAGTCCCCGGGCAGGGGGCGGTTCGCATCGCGGACCTCGCCGTTCACTTTGGCCGAGAGCACATTGCGGGCAAGTCCTTCGCTGATGCTTTTCGCCACGTCCATGGCGGTTGCGCCAGGGGCATAGCTGCGGACGGATCCATCCGGCAGGGTAACGTTGATGTTCATGTTTTGCGCCGAGGCCTCTACGAACGGCCCGAAAGCGGGCGGCAAAGGTACGCGCTTGCGCCACACGGAACAGCGCTGGGCCCCAGGCCGTCAACAGTGCCCTGTTCGACGCACGAAGGTGACGCTGGTCAGTCGCAGTAGATGAGGAGCATTTCCTCGGTGCTCCGGTCGCCCAGATCACGTGCCTGATGAAGGGCGTGGCAGGCTTCCTGCCGGCGGTCCATGCGGAACAGGACGATGGCCATGTGCACATGGGCCTGGTCCAGGGTAGGGTCCAGCTCCAAGGCCCGTTCCAGATCCGCCAGGGCGGGTTCATCCATCTGCAGGCTGGCCTCCACGATCCCGCGGTTGCACCAGCCGAAGGCGTTCAAGGGCGCGATCTCCACCAAGCGATCGTAGATGCGTTTGGCGCTCACCCGGTCGTCCTGCTTCAAATGCCACTCGCCGAGGCCCAGCAAGGCATGCTCGGCGGCGGGGCCGTTCGGACGAAGCTCCAGCACCTTGTGCAGGTCGCTCAGGGCCCGCTCATCCGATCCCATGGCGCGGTAGGCCTCGGCCCGGCGCAGGTAGGCGTGCACGTCCTTCGGCTCCAGTTCCAAGGCGCGGTCCAGATCCCGCTGGGCGCCCTGCGCATCTCCGGCCTCCATGCGCGAAACGGCCCTGTAGTACCAGGTCTTGGCGTTGTCCGGCTCGGCCACCACGGCCTTGGTGAAGGCCTGCTCTGCGGCCGGGTGGTCGGAATGTCGCAAGGCGCTCATGCCAGCCAGCATGTCACTGCCAGCCTCTTGGGCGTTCATCAGCACGGGGGCCAGCAGGAAGGGGAGCAGCAGAAGGTGTTTCATGGAGACCGTTCTACGGCGGACGCCGCCCCAATGTTCCCATCCATCGGTGGATAAGTCCCGCACAAGGCGGTCCGTTCACCACGGGGGGCGCCAATAGCTTTCGCCCTTCATTTCAACGTTCCCATGCTGCTCAACAGCGAACCCATCAGTGAAGACTTCGGCTATCTCGTGCTACGCGCCACCGCTGGCGGCACCATGTTCTGGCAACACGGATGGCCCAAGCTGATGTCCTTCACGGAGCGCATGGACAGCTTTCCCGATCCCTTTGGCCTAGGCGGTACGCTCTCGCTGGTCCTCATCATCCTCGCGGAGGTGCTCTGTTCGGCACTGGTTGTACTGGGCCTCTGGACCCGTACCGCGCTGATCCCCCTCATCATTGGCATGGCCGTGATCGTGTTCATGGTGAAGGGCGATGCATCGTTCAAGGAACAGGAGCTTGCCCTGGTCTACCTCTTCGCCTTCGTTACGCTGCTCTTCACGGGCAGCGGTCGTTTCGCCATCGACCGGATCTCGTTCAATTGATCAGCGCAGGCGCGACATCCCGCCGTCCACGCCGATCACCTGTCCGCTGATCCAGCCCGCCTCGGGGCCGAGCAGGAAGGCGGCCATGGCCGCCATGTCATCCACGGTGCCCGTGCGTTTCAAGGGGTGGCGGTCCGCTGCGGCCTTGGCCTTCTCCGGACTGTTCATCAGGCGTTCGGCCAGCGGCGTGTCCGTGAGGCTGGGGGCGATGCAGTTGACCCGGACCGTGGGAGCGAGCTCTGCCGCCAGACTGCGGGTCAGGCCTTCCACACCCGCTTTGGCAGCGGCCACCGAAGCATGAAAGGCCATGCCCTGGCCCACGGCCACCGTGCTGAAGAACAACATGGACGATCCCGGGCTGCGTTTCAGCCGCTCTGCGGCCACCTGCGCGCATCGGAAGGCACCCACCAAATTCACTTCCAGGGCGTTCCGAAGGTCCTCCACACGCATGCTGCGGAAGGGCTTCAGGTCGATGCTGCCGGGGCAATAGGCCATGCCGCTCAGGGTTTCCGGAAGCCGTTCGAGGGGCAGACCATCCTTCACCACGTCCGCGAGGATATGGTCGAGGCTCCCCGCCGGTCCCTCACTGCTCCGCGCCACGGTGATCACCGGCAGGCCTTGAGCGATGAGCCTTTCGGCGATGCCACGGCCGATGCCGCGACCGGCGCCGATGATGAGGTAGGGGGGGATGGTCATGGACACGGAACGACCGATGGCAGGCTACTGTTCACAGCGTGCGTGCAGCACTGGTCCTATATAGTCCAGTCGGGACCGAACGCTTCAACAGGCGGTCCAGGGATCCCCACTGATCCCGGTTCACCGCAAACAGCAGGCTTTCGCCGTCGCTGGCCAGGATGCGCAACGGCGCCAGACGTTCCTCGTTCGGGCTTCCCAGCGTAATGTGGCCCACGTTCGACCATGCCAGGGGCACGGCCAGGGTCTCCAGTCGGTTGCGCATCCGCACAAGGAGCCCGTTCGGGCGCATCTCCAGACTGCAGAAGCGACGGTCCTCCATGCGGTCGATCAACGCCAACACCGCCGGCGGCGCATCCATCAACTGGAATCGGGAGGTACCCGTCCCTCCGCGCTTGATGGTCGCCCACAGGTCGAAGGCCGGACCACATTCGGCCTCCACTGAACGACGGACCTTCGGGTCGTTGTAGCTGATGTTATGCAGTTGCATCTACGGAATGAACAGTATGGGAGGTCAGTAGTTCGAAGGTTCTCAGACTATCGGGTCATTTGCGTCATGGCGGTTTCACTCAATTCAGTACATCAACCGCGGAGGGACACTGATGGTCGCGGATGATCCAAACCACACGATCTCTGGAATTGGATCAGTTATATCGTGAACGGTCTCCCAATGGTGATGCCTCGCTACTCTGGATATCCGTGTTTATCCGTGTAGATCCGTGGTTCAAGCATTCCTTTCCCATCCCCCCTGCACCCGCTATTTTTGAGGCCTTCCACCATGAGCAAGACCGAGGACTTCCAAGCCGCCATCACCGCAGGCAACACCTTCAAAGGCCAGAGCATCCTGCTGGGTGGCGCGCTGATCGATGGCGAAGTGCCTCCGGGCTGCCAGGTGCGGGTACCGCTGCGCACCATGAATCGTCACGGTCTCATCTGTGGCGCCACCGGAAGCGGCAAGACCAAGACCCTGCAGGTGTTGGCGGAGCAGCTATCGCTCCAGGGAGTACCCGTACTGATGATGGACGTGAAGGGTGACCTCAGTGGCATTGCGGCATCCGGGGCGAGCAACGAAAAGGTCGAGGCGCGCCATGCCAAGATCGGCGAGGCCTATGTGCCCCAAGCCATGCCGGTGGAGCTGTTGAGCCTGAGCAATGAGCCCGGCGCACGCCTACGCGCCACGGTCTCCGAATTCGGCCCGGTGCTGCTGGGGCGCATCCTGGAACTGAACGATACGCAGCAGAGCGTGCTCGCCCTGGTGTTCAAGTACTGCGATGACAACGGCCTGCCACTGCTCGACCTCAAGGACCTGCGCCGCATCCTGCAGTTCGTCACCAACGAGGGAAAGGCCGAGATCCAGAAACACTACGGCTCGGTGAGCGGATCGACGGTGAACATCATCTTGCGCAAGCTCATCGAGATCGAGCAGCAGGGTGCCGACAAGTTCTTCGGCGAACGCTCCTTCGATGTGGAGGACCTGCTGCAACTGCGCGACGGCAAGGGCGTGGTGCACATCGTGCGGCTCACCGACATCCAGGACAAGCCCCGCCTCTTCAGCACCTTCATGCTCTGCCTGCTGGCCGAGATCTACAGCCGCTTCCCCGAGGTGGGCGATCCGGAGAAACCGAAGCTGGTGCTCTTCATCGACGAGGCGCACCTGATCTTCAGCACGGCCACCAAGGCCCTGCTGGAGCAGATCGAGACCATCATCAAACTGATCCGCTCGAAGGGGGTGGGGGTGTACTTCTGCACCCAGGACCCCAGCGACGTGCCCGAAGGTGTGCTGGGCCAGTTGGGATTGAAGGTGCAGCACGCCCTGCGCGCCTTCACCGCCAAGGACCGGACCACCATCAAGAAGACCGCACAGAACTACCCGATCACGCCCTTCTACGACGTGGAGGAGCTGATCACCGCGCTGGGCATCGGTGAAGCGCTGGTGACGGCCCTGAGCGAGAAGGGAACGCCCACGCCCCTGGCCCACACCCTGCTGCGCGCACCGGCCAGCCGCATGGACATCCTCAGCCCGCTGGAGATCGATGGGTTGGTGGCGCGTTCCACCATGGCCCGGAAGTACAACGAGGTGATCGACCGTGAAAGTGCCTTCGAGATGCTGGAGGAACGCTTGAAGGACAACGAGGAGGATGCCCCTGTGAAACCCTCGCCCAGGAAGGAAACGTCGACCACCACACGGCGGGAGGAAAGCACCATCGAGAAGGTGACGAAGAACACCATGGTGCGTCAGGTGGGCAACACCCTGATGCGCGAACTGGCGCGCGGCCTGCTGGGCGTGCTGGGCTTGAAGTCCACCACGCGCCGACGCCGATGAGCGGACGGAACATCCTCTGGGCCGCAGCCTTGTTGCTCTGCCAGGCCTGTGGACCTTCCGGGGCCATACCACAGGGGCCAGCGGACGCGGGTGGGAAAGGAGGGGAGCCCACCATCGCGATGGACGGTTCCAGCATCGTGTTCTACAACGTGGAGAACCTCTTCGACACGGAGGATGATCCCCGGACCAACGACGCAGACTTCCTGCCGGACGGCAAGCTGAAGTGGACCGGGGAGCGCTACAACCACAAACTACAGCAGCTGGCCAAGGCCATCGCCTGGACCGGGCCGACCATGCCTGCCGTGATAGGCCTGTGCGAGGTGGAGAACGCCCGCGTGGTGAGCGACCTTGCCGGGACTGCTGAGCTGGCAGCGGTCGGCTACGTCGTGCTGCATTTCGACTCGCCGGATGAACGGGGCATCGATGTGGCCCTGTTCGTCGATCCTACTAGGGTGCGGGTGCTCCAAGCCGAAGCACTGCCCATCGCCTTGGACGATGATGCCACCCGGGATGTCCTCCATGCCCAACTGGACGTGGTCGGACCGTCCGATCTGCACGTGTTCGTGAACCATTGGTCCAGCCGAAGCGGAGGCCAAGAGGTGAGCGAACCCAAGCGCATGGCGGCAGCGGTCGTGGTGCGCGCCCAGGTGGATGCTCTGCTGGAACAGGACCCCGATGCCCAGATCCTGATCATGGGCGACCTCAACGATGGCCCCACAGAACGCAGCGTGCAGCAGGGTCTACGGGCTTCCTGCAATCCGAGTGATGGCGCCGATCTTTTCGCGCTGATGTGCATGGACCAACCTCCCGGGCATGGCAGCCACCACTACCAAGGAGAATGGAACTACCTGGACCAGTTCGTCGTGAGCCGCAGCCTCCTGGAGCGCACCGAAAGCGCAAAAGCCCTGTGGGACAAGCGGCTCCTGTTCCGTCACCCGAAACATGGCCAGTCACCGGACCGGACCTACAGCGGCGGCCACTACAAGGGCGGTTTCAGCGATCACTTGCCGGTGGTGTTGCGGCTGAAGTGACAAAGCCCTCTCACCACAGGTGAAGGGGCTTTGCGCATGGGGATAGGCTATCTCAGCGCCGGTTCATGTATACCATCACATAATACAGCAGCGTTCCGATGGAGCCGATGGCGGCCACCACGTAGGTGCGGGCGGCCCATTTCAGGGCATCGGCGCTCAGGGCGTGCTCGCTGCGGGTGACGATGCCGCGGGTGCTCATCCAGGCCAGGGCGCGCTTGCTGGCGTCGTACTCCACCGGCAGGGTCACCAGGCTGAACAGGGTGGTGAGCGCGAAGAGCACGATGCCGATGAGCAGCAGCTGAGGGAAGCTGTTGATCAGGAGGATGCCGCCCAGGAGGATCCACTGCAGCCAATGCGACACCAGGCTCACCGCCGGCACCAGTTTGCTGCGCATCTCCAGCCATTGGTAGGCCGTCGCGTGCTGCACGGCGTGGCCCACCTCGTGCGCCGCCACCGCAGCAGCAGCAGCGTTACGGGCGTGATACACGGGCTCGCTCAGGTTCACCGTGCGGTTGGCCGGGTTGTAGTGGTCGGTGAGCTGGCCGGGTACGCTGATGACCTTGACGCCCGTGATGCCATGGTCAGCCAGCATGCGTTCGGCGATGTCGCGTCCGCTCATGCCGTTCTGCAAGGGCGTACGGGAATACTTCTCGAAGCGGTCCTTCAACTGTTTGCCCACCAGCCAGCTTGCCAGCATGATGAGGCCCATGATCAGATATGCTCCGCCCATTGTGGTCGTTCCTTGGTTTGGTACCTGATCAGCAAACAGGGTACCGAAGCCTGCGGTTCGGTCAGATCGGCAGTGGAGGAGGGGACGGGCCGGGAATGTGTGAGGTTTGAACTGTGCGGTGTGAACTGTGAGGTACCTAACCCGGCTGCTACTTCACAGATCACAGATCAGCCTTCACCCCTCACACCTCGACAGCGTCTACTCTCCGGCCGCTTCGGCCTTTTTGATCTCCTGGTCCAGGATCTCGTCCAGCACCTTCAGTTCCTGTTCGTTCATCTTGGCCTCGGTGCGGGCCTGCTTCTTCATGTAGCGGAACATGGCGTTCTTCTTGATCTCGTAGGCCACGTACACTGTGTAGTCCTTGCTGGTCTCATTGAAGTAGGTCTCCTCGCCGATCTTCCGCAGGTCGGCCAGTTCGGTGTTCATCACCTCCCGGATCAGGCTCTGGAACTTGTCGGCCACATCGGCGGCATTGGCGTTCTCGGTCTGGCCCAGGTACTGGTCCGTGACCGCGCGGATGTTGGTGCCAGCCTGCGCCGCCACCTGGTTCTTGGCCTCGATGTCGGCCTTGCCACGGGCGATGTTCTGCTTGACGCTGACGCCCTGACCCGTGCCCCGGAACCAGGCCGCATTGCTCTCGTACTTGCCGCCGCTGAAGGGCTGGTCCACCTTGGTGCCGGCAGGTGAGCTTTTGCTCTTGCAGGCGGGGAGGCTCACGGTCAGGGTCAAGGCCGCGATGGCAAGCAGGGACAGGGTGGGGCGAAGGGTGATCATGGTTCGGGTTTCGGAGTTCGGTGCTGCAAAGAAAACACCGTGCCAGTTTGGGCGGGACCAATGGTTCAGGCTGTCCTGCTCCAAGGTGAGGTTTCCCAGGGGGAGAATTGCATCTTTCGGGCAAATTCACCGGACATGAGAGCGTTAAAGACCATCCTGATCATCCTGGCGGCCCTATTGGGACTGCTGGTCATTCTGGGCCTCGTAGGCCCGGCCAGTTACCGGGTGGAGCGGTCCACCGTCATCGCGGCACCGCCCGAGGTGGTGTATGGATACGTTAGCCGGCTGGCCATGATGAAGGAATGGGGGCCCTGGCAGGAGATGGACAAGGACCAGGTGCAATCCATCGAGGGTGCCGATGGTACGGTGGGCGCCGTGTGGATGTGGGAGGGCGACACGGTGGGCAAGGGCATGCAGACGTTGACGGCACTGGAGCCGAACAAGAGCGTGCGCGCCGAACTGAAGTTCCTGGAGCCCATGGAATCCGTGAGCACGGCGACCTATGAGCTCCAGGCCTTGGGCGATAGCACCATGTTGACCTGGGGCATGGAAGGCGAGAACGGTTTCGTCGGGAAGATCTTCGGGGTGTTCATGGATATGGACGCGATGATCGGTCCTGATTTCGAAAAGGGGCTGGCGAAGCTCAAAGGCATGGCGGAAGCTCAACATGCAGAGGCGCGTACGTCCCTGGCGTCGAAGACCGTGAGCGGCTATGTGATCGAGACCGTCGATCGCCCGGAGACCGTATACGTGGGCAAACGTGCCACCGTGAAGTTCGATGCGATGACCGCGTTCTACGGGAAGACCTATGCTGCTGCGGGTCCCGCGATCGGCAAGGCCGGACTGGAAATGGCCGGATACCCCTGCGGCGTGTTCTTCCAGTGGGATGAACAGAATGGACAGGCGGACATGATGGCTGCGATGCCGGTGAAAGCGGCCAGCGACCTGAAGGTGGCCGGTATGGATGTACACGTGGTGCCCGCTTCCAAAATGCTCCAAGTGGCCTACTATGGTCCCTATGACGGCAGTGCCAAAGCCCATTATGCCATCGATGAGCACATCAAGGCGCAAGGCCTGACGCACTATGGCAACGTGATCGAGGAATACGTCACCGATCCGGGGTCAGAGCCGGACACCAGCAAGTGGCTGACCAACATCTACTACATGATCAAGTGATCGATCGGCACATCGCAACGGAAAGCCCCGGCCATGGACCGGGGCTTTTCCATGAACGATCGTGGAGCGACACTGGGATGTGGTCCCTGCTGCCGCGCCAGATCACCCGACCTTCGGTGCGCCATGTTGACCCTGAGCTACGCGCCGTATCGCCTTCGGTTCCAGTCCCCGTTCGGCACGGCCCATGGCATGCGCGATGGGACCGATGCCGTGTTCATCCGCCTGGAACAAATGGGGATACAGGGGTATGGCGAGTGCACCATGCCGCCCTATGTGGAAGAGGATCAGGCCAGCGTGATCCGAGCCCTCCATCATCCCGAGCTGGCAAGGGCCGTGCGGACGGGTGCGGACGCGCTGGAGGCATTCCTGGCCAGACCGGATGTGCGTCTCCAGCCAGCGTTCAGGTCGGGTCTTCATACAGCGTATATTAACTTGATAAACAAGGTAAAAGGAATATCTGTATCGAGTAGATTCGAAGTCCCTGAAAGGGCCCTGGCGATGGTCACATTGGGCCATGGTGCTGTGGACGACTACGCCGATCGGGTGCGGCAGCTGGAACCGGGTTTCCCGGTGCTGAAGATCAAATTGGGCACGCCGTACGATCGGGAGATCCTGAATGCCGTGATCCAGGCGGATGAGCGGCCCTTGCTGCTGGATGCGAACCAAGGCTGGCGTTCACTGGACGAAGCGTTGAAGGTCCTGGAAGAGCTTGATCCACAACGGGTCATCGGTATTGAGCAGCCCTTTGCCAAGGAGCGCTGGGACCTGCACCAGGCCTTGACGGAGCGTGCCGAAGTGCTGGTGATCGCCGATGAGAGCATTCAAGGGCTGGCGGACCTCGAGCGTGCGCCGGGTGTGTTCGGGGGCGTGAACCTGAAGCTGATGAAGTGCGGGGGCTTGGACCAGGCGGCAGAGATGGCCGGTCGGGCGCGTGAGTTGGGCCTCAAGGTGATGCTGGGATCCATGAGCGAAAGCACCCTGGGCTGTGCCACCATGCTGGCCTTGGCAGGGTTGGCTGACCTGGCGGATCTGGACGGCCCGTGGTTGCTGAGCAACGATCCGTTCACCGGGTTGGGGTTGGAGAAAGGCCGTTTCACGGTCCAAGGCGATGAAGCCGGGTTCGGTGTCAAGCTGCGTCCTGGAATGACCCTATCATGGACCTTAATTGGCGCATAATTTATATTATGTTAAGTTGTATTGTTCTGAACCCCTAGCCTTTGGGCTTCGGATCCGAGGTGCCCTTATTCCGCAGAGAACTTCTCTCCATCTGCCCAAGGCCCCATGAAAAAGGCCGGACTTTCGTCCGGCCCTTTCGTACTTAGTGGCTTGGCAACTACTGCCCGAGCTTGGCCTTCATGGCCGCGAACTTCGCCTGGTCGTTCGTCTTGGCATAGAGCTTCATCAGCTGTTGCATGGTCTGCACGTCCGCGGCGTCCAACTCGTGGGCGGACTCGAAATAAGGCACGGCCTTCAGGTAGATGTCGTCAGCCACCTTCTTGCACTTCATGTACTCCGTGTCGCTCTTGATGGCGTTGCACTTCTCGTACTCGAACGCCGCGCGGTTGTTGTACAGCACGCCGATGTTGAAGTAGGCATCGAAATACTTCGGGTCCTTGGCGATGCTCGACTTGTACGCCTGCTCCGCCTTGTCATACCACATGTTCATGGCGGCCTCATCCTTGGCATCCGTTGCGGCGCTGGCCTTCTTGTCGAACAGGCTGCCCTGCACGGAATACAGCACGGCGTTCTCGGGGTCCTTCTCAATGGCCAGGGCCACGCTCGCCTCCGCTTCCTCCGACCGTTCGGCCGCAAGAAGGTAACTCATCTCATCCAGGATAATGTCCTTGTTATCAGGGAACTTGGCACGTCCCTCTTGAATGGTGTTGATGGCCCCGTTCAGGTCCTCGGTCTTCCGCTGAAGACCGGCGATGTAGCGGTAGATCTCCGGCTTGGAGTAGCCCGCCGCCAGGGCATCACGGTAGCGCTTGATCGCGTTGGGCATATCGCCCTTCGCCTCATAGGCCAGGGCCGAGTTGAACACCGCATTGGTGTCCACCTGTCCGAAGTTGGAGGCGATGCGTTCGGCGATACCGTATTTGGCGATGGCCTTGTCGTACTCCTTCGCGGTAAAGGCATCGTTGCCGGCATTCAGGGAAACACCCTGCAGCGCCCCCAGCGCCCGGACGTTCTCCACCTTGTAGCTGCCCTTGGTGTCCAGCTGATTGGCCTTCAGGTAGCTGTCCACCGAGCGCTCCAAGGCGTCGGGGAACTGCGTCTTCAGGGCCTCATCTTCCCCGATGGCGATCAGGCGGTAGATATCGCCGCGATAACGCCATGCCTTTTCCGTCGCGCCCGTCTTGGCATCGAGGATGGCAGGTTCGATGAACTCGATGGCCTTGGCCAGCTTGCCGTCGTTCATGTAGTTGTAGGCGCTGACCACATTGGCGTTCTGGGCGCTGAGGCCCAGGGTCACTGCGGAAAGAGCGATGGTCAAAAAGGTCTTCATGGGGTGCGTTCAGTGATCTGAGGTCATTCCTCGTTGGTGACATTATCAACTTCGGTGCCATTCGCATCCGGGGCAGGTCCGTCGCCACCTTCCGTGGTTCCGTCCTCCACCACATCATCCTCCTTCAGCGCGCCGTCCACCTTGGCGACGGCTGCGATCTGGTCGTTCTTGCGAAGTTCGATCAAGCGGACGCCCTGTGTGGCACGTCCCAGTACCCGCATCTCGTCCAAGCCCATTCGGATGGTCATGCCGCTGCGGTTGATGATCATCAGTTGGTCATCATCCTTCACGTCCTTGATGGCGATCAGGTTGCCGGTCTTGTCCGTCACCTGCAGGGTCTTCACCCCTTTGCCACCGCGGTTCACCATGCGGTAGGCGAACTCCATCTCCTCGCCCTCGCTGTTGAGGATCCGCTCCTCTTTGCTCTTTTCCTCCGGCTCGGAGCCCTCGCCCTCGCCTTCCGCTTTCCTGGACCGTGGGACCAGCATGGCCGAGCGCTTGCCGTAGCCCTTCTCGCTCACCACCAGTACCTGGCGGGTCAGGAGTTCGGAGCTGTCCACGGCGATCATGCCGATGACCTCGTTCGTCTCGGATCCACCGCTGAGGTTCATGCCTCGCACACCGCTGGCATTGCGGCCCATCGGACGCACATCCTGTTCGTTGAAGTGGACGGCGCGTCCATCGCTGCTCGCCAGGATGATGTGGCTCTTGCCGGTGGTCAACTTGGCCTCCAGCAGTTCGTCGTTCTCCCGGATGTTCACCGCGATGATACCGTTCGAACGGGGACGGCTGTAGGCTTCCAGCGTGGTCTTCTTGATCACGCCCTTCTTGGTGCACAGCACCACGAAGTGGTTGTTCAGGTGCTCCTCGCTCTTCAGGTCGGTCACGTTCAGGTAGGCCACCACCTTGTCGTCGCCCTCGATCTGCACCAGGTTCTGGATCGCCCGGCCCTTGCTCTGGCGGGTGCCCTCGGGGATGTCATAGACCCGCATCCAGTAACAGCGGCCCTTCTGGGTGAAGATGAGCAGGTAGTTGTGGTTGGTGGCCACGAACAGGTGCTCCAGGAAGTCCTCGTCCCGGGTGGTGCTGCCCTTGCTGCCGACCCCTCCCCGGCCCTGTGTCCGGAACTCGCTGAGGCTGGTGCGCTTGATGTAGCCCAGGTGGCTGATGGTGACCACCACCGCTTCGTCGGCGATGAGGTCCTCCATGCGCATGTCGCCGCTGCTGGAAACGATCTGCGTGCGGCGCTTGTCCCCGTATTTCTCCTTGATCTCCAAGGTCTCGTCCTTCACGATCTGCATCCGCAGGTTCTCGTCGGCCAGCACGGAACGCAGGTAGTCGATGAGCTTCATCAGCTCGGCATACTCCTCCTTGATCTTGTCCCGCTCCAGACCGGTGAGGCGCTGCAGACGCATGTCCAAGATGGCCCTGGCCTGGATCTCGCTCAGGCCGAAGGAGGACATCAGTCCCTCACGGGCGATGTCCGGGGTCTGGCTAGCACGGATCAGGGCGATCACGGCGTCCAGGTGGTCCAGGGCGATGAGCAGTCCTTCCAGGATGTGGGCGCGCTCCTCGGCCTTGCGCAGGTCGAACTTCGTGCGGCGCACGATCACGTCCAGGCGGTGGTCCACGAAGTGGCCGATCATGGCCTTGAGACCCAGCAACACCGGTCGGCCACCGACCAGGGCGATGTTGTTGAAGCTGAAGCTGGTCTGCAGCGAACTGTACTTGAACAACTGGTTGAGGACCACGGTACCCATGGCCTCGCGCTTCACCTCATAGGCGATGCGGATGCCTGTGCGGTCGCTGTAGTCGTTGACATCGCTGATGCCTTCGATGCGCTTGTCGTTCACCAGGTCGGCCACGCCCTTCACGAGCTGCACTGCCTTGTTGGTCTGGAAGGGGATCTCCGTGCAGATGATGGTCTCGCGACCGGTGCGGTCATCCTCTTCAATATGGCAGGCGGCCCGCAGGACGAGCTTTCCGCGGCCGGTCTCGTAGGCTTCACGGATGCCCTCCACGCCGTGGATCACGCCGCCGGTCGGGAAGTCAGGACCCTTGATGTGCTGCATCAGGCCGTCCACGTCGATGTCCTTGTTCTCGATGTAGGCCGCGATGGCGTCGCACACCTCGCTGAGGTTGTGCGGCGGCATGTTGGTGGCCATGCCGACCGCGATGCCGGCCGCGCCGTTCACCAGCAGGTTCGGTACCTTGGTGGGCATCACACTGGGCTCTTCCAGCGTGTCATCGAAGTTGGGACGCATGTCCACCGTCTCCTTGTCCAGGTCGGCCAGCACCTCCTCGGCGATCTTCCTTAGGCGGGCCTCGGTGTATCGCATCGCTGCGGGGCTGTCCCCGTCAATGCTGCCGAAGTTTCCCTGCCCGTCCACCAAAGGGTAGCGCAGGCTCCACTCCTGTGCCATCCTGACCATGGCGTCATAGACACTGCCATCGCCGTGCGGGTGGTACTTACCCAGCACCTCCCCCACGATACGGGCGCTCTTCTTGTGGGCCCTGTTGCTGAGCACCCCCAGGTCCTGCATGCCGTAAAGCACGCGGCGGTGCACCGGCTTCAGTCCGTCGCGCACGTCGGGCAGGGCCCGGCTCACGATCACCGACATCGAATAATCGATGTAGGCGGTGCGCATTTCGTTCTCGATGTTGATCGGAATGATCTTCTCTCCTTCTGCCATGTCTGTCAGTTCGTCACTGGCCCGGTCCTTGCTGGACAGGCCTCCCGAAAGGGAGCCCGAAAGTAGTCCGATCAGCCGATCCTGACGACCTAGAACTTATTCACAGACGCACACGGAACTGTGGATAAATGCGAAGTCCGGGAACAGGTCGCTCGCAGGGGCGTTGAATAGCTTGCCCCCGCTGTTCTGAAGGCTAACTTCGCAAGAGCGAGACACCATCGGTAGCACCATTGCATACGAACCCCCAACGATCCAGAATGGACGCCAAATTCTCACCCCGGGTCCGCGACGTCATCACCTTCAGTCGCGAGGAGGCCCTGCGCTTGGGTCACAACTACATCGGCATCGAACACATCCTGCTCGGCCTCATCCGCGAGGGTGAGGGGAATGCCGTGAAGATCTTGCACCGACTGGATGTGGACCTCGACGAGCTGCGCAAGGTCGTGGAAGGTTCCATGGAGCCCGCCAGCGCCATGCGCCCACCGGACAAGGACAAGATCACGCTGGTGAAGCAGGCAGAGAAGATGCTGAAGATCACCTTCCTCGAGGCCAAGCTGTTCAAGAGCGCACAGATCGACACCGAGCACCTGCTGCTGAGCATGCTGAAGGACGAGGACAACCTCGCCACCCGCACGCTGCACAAGTTCCGCGTGGACTATGACAACGTGAAGCACGAGGTGGACGCCATCCTGGCCGACGGCGGCGTGGGCGGCGAACCTTACACCAGCAGCAAACCGCCCAAGGCCCAGGGCCCGCAGGGCACGGAAGATGATGATGATGACAGCGGCAGCTTCGCAGCTGGCGGGGGTGGCGGTCAGCGCAAGCAGGGCGACAGCAAGAGCAAGACCCCCGTGCTGGACAATTTCGGGCGCGATCTCACCAAGATGGCCGAGGAGGGCAAGTTGGACCCCATCGTCGGACGTGAAAAGGAGATCGAGCGGGTAAGCCAGATCCTCTCCCGCCGCAAGAAGAACAACCCGGTGCTCATCGGGGAACCCGGTGTGGGCAAGAGCGCCATTGCGGAGGGCCTGGCCCTGCGCATCATCCAGCGCAAGGTGAGCCGCGTGCTCTTCGGCAAGCGCATCGTGGCCCTGGACATCGCCTCCCTGGTGGCCGGCACCAAGTACCGCGGGCAGTTCGAGGAGCGCATGAAGGCGGTGATGAACGAGCTGGAGAACAGCCCGGACGTGATCCTCTTCATCGACGAGATCCATACCATCGTGGGCGCCGGAGGTGCCAGCGGATCATTGGATGCGAGCAACATGTTCAAGCCCGCCCTTGCGCGTGGTGAGATCCAGTGCATCGGTGCCACCACCCTGGATGAGTACCGTCAGTACATCGAGAAGGACGGTGCCTTGGAGCGCCGCTTCCAGAAGGTGTTGGTGGAACCCACTTCGGTGGACGAGACCATCCAGATCCTCAATAACATCAAGGAGAAATACGAGGATCACCACAACGTGAACTTCACCCCGGAGGCGATCGACGCCTGTGTGAAGCTGACCAACCGCTACATCACCGACCGCCACCTGCCCGACAAGGCCATCGACGCGATGGACGAATCCGGCAGCCGCGTGCACATCAGCAACATCGTGGTGCCCAAGGCGATCCTCGACGTGGAGCAGAAGATCGAGGACATCAAGGAAGAGAAGAACAAGGTGGTGCGCAGCCAGCGCTACGAGGAGGCCGCCAAGCTCCGCGACAAGGAGCGGCAGTTGCTGGAGGAACTGGAGCGCGCCAAGAAACAGTGGGAGGAGGAAAGCAAGAGCAACCGCACCACGGTGACCGAGGAGAACGTGGCCGAAGTGGTGGCCATGATGAGCGGTATCCCCGTGACGCGCATCGCCGAGAAGGAAAGCGGCAAGCTGCGTCGCATGAAGGAGGAGATGAGCGGCAAGGTCATCGGTCAGGAAGAGGCCGTGGGCAAGGTGGTCAAGGCCATCCAGCGCAATCGTGCAGGCCTTAAGGACCCCAACCGCCCCATCGGCAGCTTCATCTTCCTTGGCCCCACCGGCGTTGGTAAGACGCAGCTGGCCAAGGAGTTGGCGCGTTACCTGTTCGACACCGATGATGCCCTGATCCGGATCGATATGAGCGAGTACATGGAGAAGTTCTCCGTGAGCCGCTTGATCGGGGCGCCTCCCGGCTACGTGGGGTATGAGGAAGGTGGGCAGCTCACCGAGAAGGTGCGTCGCCGCCCCTACTCCATCATCCTGCTCGACGAGATCGAGAAGGCGCACCCGGATGTGTTCAACCTGCTGCTGCAGGCCCTGGACGATGGCAAGATGACCGACAGCCTGGGCCGTCACATCGACTTCAAGAACTCGATCATCATCATGACCTCCAACATCGGGGCACGTGACCTGAGCGACTTCGGCAAGGGCGTCGGGTTCGGCACATCGGCCAAGGCGGCCGGCCAGGACGACAGCAACCGCGGCGTGGTGGAGAAGGCCCTGAAGAAGGCCTTTGCCCCGGAGTTCCTGAACAGGATCGACGACATCATCATGTTCAACAGCCTGAAGCGCGAGGACATCCACAAGATCATCGACATCGAACTGGGACACCTCTACAAGCGCATCAATGAGCTGGGCTACGACCTGAAGCTCACCGATGAGGCGAAGGACTTCCTGGGCGAGAAGGGCTACGACGAGAAGTTCGGTGCACGCCCCCTGAAGCGTGCCATCCAGAAGTTCATCGAGGACCCGATGGCCGAGGAGATCATCAATCAGGCCGTGGAGGAAGGTGACAAGCTGGTGGTGGGCCTGAACAAGGACCGTACGGACGTCACCATCAAGGTGACCAAGGGCAAGAAGAAGGTGGGCAAGGCCGATGGCGAGAGCAAGGAGCTGCCCCCCGCTGCGGAGACCGAGTAGTTCACGCTACCTCATAGACACGCAAAAGCCCGGTCCGCCGGGCTTTTGTCGTTGATGCCTGTAGGTCGGGCCTTACCAGCCCATGTCATTGTCCGGAGAACGACGCAACCGGGTACTGAAGGTCATGCCGAAGATCAGGGACTGGTAGTTGGCATCCTCCGCCACCTCCCGCCTGCCCGGAAAACTCTCCAGCCCAAGGTCCGATGCGGAGAACCGCGTATTGTCCATCTCGTACGTCATGGTGAGGCCGAACGCCAGGTTATCCGTGGCATGCAGGTAGTAGCCCACGCCGGCGCCCCAATGGAACACGCTGGCAGGGGCTTCATCCGGGCAGCTTGCACATTCGTAGACGTAGCTGGCCACTCCCAATCTCCCATGCAGCTCGTAGAAGGTGCGTTCGCCGGTGTAGCGTTCGTACTGGACCTTGCCGTAGTAATGCGCCCGGCGGATCTCGCCGCTGGTGATGACGGGTGCCAGGGCCCGTTCCTCGATCGCGAACCAGGACATGTTCGCCCCCACTCCTGCCCCCAGGCCTTTGTAGATGGGGAACTGGATGGTGGCACCCAACATGCCCACGGTCTCGGTGACGCTGCTGAAGAGCGGGTTGTTCAGCGGGATCGGAAGGGCCAGGTCACCCTTGATGGTGGTGGACACGTCCGGCAGTCGCTTGCGGTCCTGCGCAGTTGCGGTGAGGGAAAGGCCACATATCCAGAGTGCGACCGGGACGATGGTTCTCATTGCCGTTGAAGACGGAATTGGCGCACCGTTCGTTGCGTGTCCGTCCGCATCTCCAGGAAATAAGTCCCGTCCGCTTGTTCGGGAAGAAGCAGTTCCAGGGAATGGCGGCCACTGAGGAAGTTCACGGCGTTCCACGGATGCAGCACCGTATGCGAGGCATCGAGCAGGTTGAACTGGATCTGTTGTGTGTCGGGCACCTTCACCTCAACGAAGATCCGGGCGGGATGGTACACCAGTTCCAAGGCGAGCAGTTCCGCATGAAGCACGGCCGGCATGTCCTTGGCCAGGACCGATCGTTTGAACTTCCGCAGGGCCACCACGACCGCCAGGATGGACAAAGTGATGATGAG
Source organism: Chryseobacterium gleum (assembly GCA_945872795.1). GTDB lineage: Bacteria > Bacteroidota > Bacteroidia > Flavobacteriales_F > PHOS-HE28 > PHOS-HE28. The sequence goes on along the minus strand of CAMCAZ010000003.1, from coordinate 47,769 downwards.
GGCGGTACGGATGGTCTCCAGGTCCATGGGCTATAGCACGATCACCCCTTTGATCACCGAAGCAAGGTCATAGCGGGCAACGACGTCATCAGCGTTCATCATCACTTCGCGTATGGTGAGGCTCACGAATTTGCCGCCGGTGGAATAGCGCCGCAGTACTTCACTCTCGGCAGGGAACAGGTCCAGCACGGCCTGGAGCCTTTCCTCGCTGGGTTCGAGCACGAACTTGAACATGTAGACCGAGGGCCACTGATGCACCTCATCAAGCCGATCCCGAAGTCGGTTCTTTGCTTCCTCGCTCAGCATGGTTTTCCTTTACAAAGGTAGGCCACCCTGCGATCGAACCTTTGTGAGGGTTGCGTGTACGGGTGTTCGGATCAAGCAAAAATGAAGGCACTACGGATCGTTGGTTGGTTCTTTGGGATGGTACCGCTGCTCTGCGGCGCTCAAACCGCTGCGCCCTCCGCCGCACCACAGCAGCGCGGCGCACAGGTGCTCGATGGGTATCAGGGCGGTTGGTCCACCGAGCTGGTCGGTGCGAGCACCGGAACCCGTGACCTCCTTTTCAATGCTCCGGGCACCAGGGTCGGTCTGGATGCGTTCCGCAGCGAGCGCAACACGGCCCTTGTGCAGGGCAAAGGCACCCTGCCTTCAAGCACCCGACAGCGCCTGGTGGACCTGCGTGACCAGTTTGCCGCCCAGGACCCTGACGGCTTCGATGTGCACATGGCCAGCTACTACCTGGCCTTCCCAAGCCCTGAAGCACTGGGACATCTGGACCTTGCTGCGCAACGCGAACGGAGCCGCACCGAACTGATCGGCCCGCAACTGGCCGCTGCCGCACAGCGCGGAGACCAGGCGGCCTTGGCGAAGTGGAGCACGGACCTGCGGTCGCGCGGTCTGGTGGCCCCCGGCCTTTGGCGCGTGGCCGAGGACCTGCTGGCCTCCGTGGACAAGAACGGCATCCTGATCACCGCCGGGGAAATGGACGCCTACCCGGCGTGGGCCCTGCAGTCCGCGACCAACAAGCGGCGCGATGTGCTGGTGGTGGATGAGCGGCTGCTCGATGATCGCGTCTACCGGACCCGGATCTGGACCGAGGCCGGTGCCCAAGGCGTCGCTCCCACCACTTCCGGGACCTTCATCGCCGCGCTGTCGACCGCTTCTGCCCGGCCGCTCTTCCTCTCCATGGCCTTGGGCGATCGCATCGATCCGACGTGGAGGCCGCACCTGTACGTGACCGGTATCGCTTTCCGCTTCTCCCGCACGCCGTGTGAGAACATCAAGGACCTGGAGGTCCGCTGGTCTGCCATGAACAAGGCGACCGATGCGGGACCCCTGTCGCAGAACTACCTGATCCCTGCCTCGGTGCTGCTGAAGCATTACCGCAGCCTGAACGACGAGGCCGGCATGGCCCGTATGGAACGTTCGCTGCGCACCCTGGGCGTGGAACTGAAGGCCATGGACCGCCTGTACCGCAGTGGTATTCTCCAACACTGAGCCCATGCGACCGTTCAGCAAGGAGTTCGACCGGATGAGCGACGAGCGGCTCATGGAGCTGGTGGTGCGTGGCGAGGAGCGGGCCTTCGCTGCGCTGTACGACCGCTACCACCACCGGCTGCTGAACTACTTCCACCGGATGTTGTGGCAGGACCGCGAATTGGCCCGCGACCACATGCAGGACCTGTTCACCAAACTGGCCCAGCGCCCCGCGAGCTACGACCCGTCACGGCCTTTCCAGACCTGGTTGTTCAGCGTGGCCAATAACATGTGCAAGAACGCCTACCGCCATGAGGAGGTGGTGCGTGTGGCGGCCATGGAGATGCGTGCGGCCCCCGACCGTGTGGAGGCCCAGAACGGCGTGGAGGTGGACCGTGAACTGTTCCGCGACCGACTGGACGCTGAGCTGGACCGCCTGGACCCCGATCACAAGGCCACCTTCATCATGCGCTTCCATGAGGAGTTGGCCATCAAGGAGATCGCCGCGGCCTTCGGCTGTTCCGAGGGAACCGTGAAATCGCGGATCTTCTACACGTTGAAGAAACTGGCCGAGCGCCTGAAGGAATTCGACCCCAATGCCCTGAACGACCATGGAACGGCACGAACGATATGACCCCGAGGATATAGAGCATCTCCTCAGCGAGCGCTCCTTCGATGAGCTGCTGCCGGAGGAACGAGCGTTCGTGCTCCGCCATGTGAGCGGGCGCGAGGAGTACGAGACCATGCGCTCCCTGCTCCGCCATGTGCGGAAAGATGAGCCGGAGCGAATGGAGATCAGCGCGGACGAGCGCGTGCGCGGAGCTGTCCTCGAGGCTTTCCGCGCGCAGCAACAACCGCAGTGGCGCATCTGGCTGAACAGTGTGGCGGCGCTGTTCCAGGTCCGCGAGGCGGATGGTTTCTGGCGCCCGGCCATGGCCTTCGGTGGGCTGGCCGTGCTGGTGGGACTGGGTGTCTGGTTCGCCACCACCATGGTCCCTGGTGCTCAGCAGCAGGTGGCTGAAGTGAAACAAGTGACCAAGGTGGTGGAACGTGTCCCCGCCGCCCCCAAAGCGGCGGAGCTGGAGGTGAGCCCCGGCCTGAGCGATCAGCAGGCAACGCCGGCATCAGAGGACCTGCGCGAGGAAGGCAATGCCCGCCTGTCCACAGGTGCTCCAGCGGTGGAACCCGCCATGGTCACGGACAATGCCCGTTCGGATGTGTATGAGTCCGAAGTGGCGGATATCGACCTGGATGAACGCAAGGTCGTGGTCCGTGAAAAGGACGAGGTGGCCGCTGCCGATGATATGGTGCATGAACAACTGGAGGAGGAGGCCATCCGATCGGTCAGCAAGGAGGAGCTCTCCCGCAACATGTCGGCGGTGAACATCTCCGGGGTGGCGGAAAAGGCGTCGGCTTCCAAGGCCGATCGCAGGACCACGCTAGCGAACGGGATACGCACGGCGGATGCCGACCCCGAGGTGTGGGCCTTCCTTACGAACGGATGGTAGGCTTGGACCGGAGCGCTGCGCTCGGGTTCCGAACGGTCATTCGACCGTAAAACGCTCGCTGAGCGTGAAGTCCTTGGTGGTGATCACCAGATCGTGCTCGCCCCGTGGCAGGATGCCCTTGTCCAAGCGACGCACCAGTTCATCCTGCATGGCCTTGCCCTCCTCGCGGTAGAGCGTACGCCCCTGGGCATCCTTCACCTCCATGACCACCATGCCGATCTTCCGATGATGCTGAAGCTGGATGGTGACGAAGGCGGAACTCCCGGAAGCGCTCACCGAAAGGTGTGATCCGCCTTCAGGTCCGCTGCCATCCAAGCGGGGAGCAGCATCGACCAGCCCTGAGGCAGCGATGGAGAGCACAGCTAGGAAGGTGCGAATGGGCGACATTCAAGTTCAAATGTAGCCTGAAGTGTTCAAGATGTGCAAGGCGTGGGCTCAGCTTCCCTCCCACTTCCGCTCGCTCCGGCATTCGATCAGTTCGCCCGAGGCTCCTTTCTGAAGGGCCATTTCAAAGCCGTTGTAGACGCTCCACCCTCCGTGGTCGCCATCCTTGCGCAGGGCCAGGAATCCCACTTGAAGGCCTTCGGTATCGGACACTTTCCGCAGGATACGATGGATGACCTCGCGACAGGCCTCCTCCGCCGTGCGTCCCTGTCGCATCAGTTCCACTACGGCATGGCTGGCCGCCGTGCGGATCATGAGCTCCCCCACTCCGGTGGCACAGGCTGCGCCCACGTCGCCATCCACGAAGAGGCCTGCCCCTATGATCGGTGAATCGCCCACGCGGCCATGGATCTTGAAGGCCATGCCGCTGGTGGTGCAGCTGCCGGCCAGTCGCCCTTGGGCATCCATGGCGATCATGCCGATGGTGTCGTGGTTCTCGATGTTCACGACCGGCTTGTAATCACTGGTCACCAGCCACTCCTGCCAGGCCTTGCGCACCTCGGGGATCTCCAGGTCGCGCGGCGTGAAGCCGTTCTCCCGGGCCCATTGTTCGGCACCGCTGCCCACCAGCATCACATGCGGGGTCTTCTCCATCACGGCGCGGGCGATGCTCACGGGGTGCTCGAAACGTTGCACGAAGGCCACCGCACCGGCACGTCCATCGTGGTCCTGGATGCAGGCATCGAGGGTCACCTTGCCATCGCGGTCCGGCATGCCGCCGAGTCCCACACTGCGGTTGCTGAAGTCGCTTTCCACCACGGCCACACCCTGTTCCACGGCATCCAGCACGCTGCCACCGCTCTGAAGCACTGACCACGCCTTGGCATTCGCGTCCATTCCGTGTTTCCAGGTGCTCAGCACGATCGGACCCTGCACTTTCCGTGCGGGCAGGGCTTCCGACTCCGGTCCTTGCTGCTCGCCACCTGTCATGCAGCCGGTAACGAGGGCTGCCGAACCGGCCAGACCCACTTTCAGGAAATGCCTCCGATCGCTCATCGGGGGCCGAAGATAGCGGCATGGAGGGGCACCGACCCTCTTCCATCATCGCCGGGGTGTGCTCGTTCCATCCACCCCGACTACATTGGTGGCCGTCAACTCCCTTCATGCCAACTTCCACCGCCCGGCCCCTGGCCGTCCTGACGTCCCTCTTCTTTCTCTGGGGCTTCATCACCGTGCTGAACGATGTGCTGGTGCCGCATTGGAAGCGGCTCTTTGAACTGAGCTATGCCCAAAGCCTGCTGGTGCAGTTCTGCTTCTTCGGTGCCTACTTCATCGGTTCATTGGCCTACTACCTCATTTCGATCTCCTCCGGTGACCCCATTGCGCGCATCGGCTACAAACGGGGGCTCATCCTCGGGCTGGGGATCTCGGCCCTGGGCTGCGCTTTGTTCGCGCCAGCCACGGCCATGCACAGCTATGCTGCCCACCTCGCGGCGCTCTTCGTTCTGGGGCTCGGCTTCACCGTGCTGCAGATCGCGGCGAACCCCTTCGTGGCCATCATCGGTCCACCGGAAAGTGCCAGCAGCCGACTGAACCTGGCGCAGGCCTTCAATTCGCTGGGGACCACGCTCGCACCGCTGATCGGTGGGTGGCTCATCTTCAACCAGGTAGATCCCGCAACAGCCGTGCGCCTTCCCTATCTCGCGCTGGCCGCCGTGCTGGTGGTGATCGCATTCGTCGTATGGCTTACCCGGCTTCCCGAACCACCGAGGGTCGAAAGCCCTGCCACCGGAAAGGCCCTTCGCCATCCACACCTGCGCTGGGGCATGCTGGCCATCTTCTGCTACGTGGGTGCCGAAGTGGCCATCGGCAGCCTGATCATCAGCTTCCTTGGCCTGGAGCACATCCTCGGGCTGGGCGAGGATGACGCCAAACATTACCTCAGCCTCTACTGGGGCGGCGCGATGACCGGTCGTTTCCTGGGGGCGATCGCCCTGGCAAAAGGCTGGCCCATGGCCAAGCGGGTCCTGGCCATGGTGGCGGTGGGCGCCGCGATGTTCAGCCTGTTGGTCGCATTGAACGCCGGTTCCGCCCTGGGGCTGGAGCAGGCCTGGCCCATGGCCGTGCTCATCCTGCTGAACATGGCCGCATTTGTGCTCTCGGGACCGAACGCTTCCCGGGCCCTGGGCCTTTTCGCCACGGTCGCCATGGTGCTGCTCGGGATCGTGGTGGCCGGTGAGGGCCTCATCGCCGTATGGGCCATCATCGCCATCGGCTTGTTCAACTCCATCCTGTGGAGCAACATCTTCACGCTCGCCATCGACGGTCTTGGTGAGGACACCGCCCAAGGATCGAGCCTGCTGGTGATGATGATCGTGGGAGGTGCCCTGGTGCCGCCGCTGCAGGGCGTCATCATCGACCTGGTGGGTGTGCAGGACGGCGCCATGACCGGGTTCCACGGCAGCTTCGTTCTGCCCATGATCTGCTATGCATACCTGGCCTGGTACGGGTTCAAGGGTTCACTTCAACGGACGATCCGAGCATGATCCTGGGCATCGACATCGGCGGCACGACCAGCAAATTGGGCCTGGTGCATCAGGGCCAGGTGATCGCGCGAGCACGGATCGCCACGGAGGGCCACGCGGATGATCGGGCATTTGCCGATGCCCTGGCCCAGGCTGCCCGTGAATTGACACTATCAAAGGACCTTCCACCACTGCAAGCCATGGGGATCGGTGCGCCGAACGCCAACCAGCTCACGGGCATCATTGAGATGGCCCCCAATCTTCCTTGGAAATACGATGTTCCCCTGGCCCGTATGATGGCCGATCGCCTGGGCGTGCCCGCGGTGTTGGGGAACGATGCCAATGCTGCAGCTTTGGGCGAATGGCGCTACGGTGCCGGTCAGGGCTTCCGTGACCTGCTGGTGGTCACCTTGGGAACGGGTGTGGGCAGTGGCTTCATCGTGAACGGCCAGTTGGTGCTGGGAAGCGCCGGGAATGCTGGTGAACTGGGGCATGTGATCATGGATGTGAACGGTCGCGCCTGCACCTGCGGTCGACGCGGATGCCTGGAGGCCTACGTCAGCATCCGCGGCATGCGGCAGACCTATGCCGAACTGAGCGGAGTGACGGAAGGACAGGGCATCCTATCGGCCACCGGCGTGCTACCCATCGCTGAAGCCGCCCGAACAGGCGATGTTGCGGCGCTGGCCACCTTCGAACGGACGGTGGGCTGGTTGGCCGTGGGTCTGGCGAACGCGGTCTGTGCCACCGGTCCGGGACGCATCGTGCTGTTCGGCGGGATCGCCCGCAACGGCGAACTGCTGATGGCCCCCTTGCGTGAACGCTTCCATGAGGCCTTGTTGAACATCTATCGGGGACGTGTGGACATCACGGTCTCTGCCCTGCCCGATGACGATGCAGCGCTGTTGGGGGCTGCGGCATTGGGTTCCCTTAGCACTTGAACATGGAACATTCACATCCCACCAATGCTGTAGGTCGACCCATTGGGTCGACGCTACAAGTTATTTGCCTGGTGTTCTGCGCAACGGCGACGGCGACGGTCAAAGCGCAGGTGAGCACCGCCCGCGACAATTCGACATCGATCGCACGCGACCTTGTGAACCCCTTCATCGGTACCGGTGGCCATGGGCACACGTTCCCTGGTGCGTGCGTGCCCAATGGCATGGTGCAGCTCAGCCCCGATACCCGGCCCGATGGTTACATGGACTGGGATGGCTGCGGCGGGTACCATTACAGCGACAGCGTCATCTACGGCTTCAGCCATACGCACCTGAGCGGGACGGGTGTGGCGGACCTGTGCGATGTGCTGATCTCTCCTGTTGCGGGTAGTGGAGGGATGGCCTTTGACGGCTCTGCCACGCGCTCACTGTTCAGTCATACCACGGAAGTGGCCAGTGCGGGCTACTACAAGGTGGACCTGTGGGGACCACCGCCGTCAGGTGCCGATGGTAGTTCCATCCGAGCGGCCCGCCCGACGCGCATTCCCGGTTCGGCCATCACAGCGGAAATGACCGCTTCCGCCCGGGTCGGCGTGCATCGGTACACCTTTCCCAAAGGCCAGGCCGCGCGGGTGATCCTCAACCTCTCCCATCGCGACAAGCTCGTGGGACACGAGATCCGGAAGGTGAGTGAGACCGAAGTTGTCGGCGAACGGCGCTCCTCATCATGGGCCAAGGACCAGCGGTTGTTTTACTGCATTCGCTTCAGCAGTCCGATAAAGGATGAGGATGTGATGCCATCGAACCTCTATGGTTTCGGCGCTGGTTATGGCTTTGGCGCGTTGGAGGCCCCCCTGATCGTCAAGGTCGGCATCTCCGCCGTGAGCATAGAAGGTGCCCGGGCCAATCTGGATGCCGAGGTCCCCCATTGGGACTTCGACAAGGTGCGCCGCGAAGCGGAGGCTGCTTGGAACGCCAAGCTGAACAAGACCCAGGTGGAGGGCGGCACACGCGAGCAGCAACGCACCTTCTACACGGCACTCTATCACACCTATGTGGCGCCTTACATCTTTAACGATGTGGATGGCCAGTACCGCGGCATGGACGGCCAGGTGCACACCGCGGATCACAACGTGTACACCGTATTCAGCCTGTGGGACACCTTCCGCGCGTTGCATCCGCTGATGGCCACGCTGGAACCGGAGATGACACGCGACTGGATCAGGACCTTCCTGCTGCATTACCAGCAAGGTGGACGACTGCCTGTGTGGGAGCTCTGGGGCAACGAGACCGACTGCATGATCGGCTACCACAGTGTGAGCGTCATCGCCGATGCCTACTTCAAGGGGATCCGTGACTTCGATGTGGAACTGGCCTTGGAGGCGATGGTCGCCAGTGCGGAGCAGGACCATTTCGGCCTGCAAGCGTATCGCGAGCGGGGCTACATCAGTAGTGAGGATGAGCCGGAGAGCGTGAGCCGCACCTTGGAGTATGCCTATGACGACTGGTGCATCGCCCGCTTCGCCGAGGCCATCGGCAAGCAGGACATCGCCGATCGCTTTTTCGTGCGGAGCCGGAACTGGCAGAACCTCTTTGATCCCAACACGGGCTTCTTCCGTGCACGACGCAACGGTGGATTCGTGGAGCCCTTCGACCCCTACGAGGTGAACTTCCATTTCACGGAGGCGAATGCCTGGCAGTACGGCCTGTTCGTCCCCCATGACCTGGAACACTACAAACGGACGATCGGAGGTGCGGCGGCATTGACCAAGCGCCTGGACGAGCTCTTTGCAGCGCGGGAAAGCACCACCGGGCGTGACCAAAGCGACATCACCGGATTGATCGGGCAGTACGCGCATGGCAACGAGCCCAGCCACAACTTCGCTTACCTCTATGCCCAGAGCGACCGGCCATACAGCACGGAGGTTTACGTGGACCGGATCCTGCGCGACCTCTACGCGGATGCTCCGGACGGCCTTTCCGGGAATGAGGACTGTGGGCAGATGAGCGCGTGGTACGTGTGGAGCGCCATGGGCCTCTACCCCACCACCCCTGGCCTTCCGGCCTACACGATCGGCAAGCCCCTGTTCCCGAAGATCCAGATGAACCTTGCGCAGGGCCCCCTGACCATCACCTCCAACATCCATGGTGGCCAGGCGGACCATATCGAGACGGTCCAATGGAACGGCAACGAGCCTGCCGCCTTCCGGCAACTGGATCACGCCGATCTCATCAAGGGCGGTTCCCTGCATTTTGAGCTGGGCCCACGCGCCGGTTCAGGCCCCAGCACCATGCAGTTGGAGGAGGCGCCTGGGTCGATGGTCGGTGCCGTGCCGATCATTTCCGCCGTGGGTGCTGCTTTCCGCGACAGCTTGGTGATCACCGTGAGCTGTATCACACCCGGAGATCTGTTCTACCGGATCGGCGATGGTCCGGAGACCCCTTACCAGGAGCCCTTCGTCATCCGCAGTAGCAGTGCGGTCACGGCCATCGCCGGTGATCGCCGTGTCACGGGGCAGTTCGTCCGGATCGAGGGTCAACGGACCATGACCTTGGAGAGCACCTATGCCGCCCAGTACGCGGCCGGTGGTGATCAGGCCCTGGTGGACGGACTGCGCGGTGGTCAGGACTTCCGCACGGGCGAGTGGCAGGGCTTTGAAGGAAAGGACCTGCTGGCCACCGTGGACCTCGGACGTGCACAGCGCGTGGAGCGTCTCGGACTGAGCGTGCTGCAGGACCCGAAGAGCTGGATCTGGTATCCGGCCGAGGTGGAGTTCGTGACCAGCACGAATGGCCGCCAATGGAGCAGCACCACGGTGGTGAACACGGTGCCCCGGGACCTCGATGGCTCCCGCAAGGTGGAGATCCGGACCGGTGAGCTCGGCCGCAAAGCCCGCTACATCAAGGTCATCGCGCGGTATGCGGGTCCCTGTCCCGAAGGTCATCCGGGTGCCGGCGGCACCAGCTGGATCTTCGCCGATGAGATCCTGATCGAGTAGTTGGGGGAAACCGGAAACGAAGAAGCCCCGGCGAATTGCCGGGGCTTCCTTATGAACTACTGTGCCGATCAGCGGGCCACCTGCACACGCTGGGTCTTCACCCAGTTGTCCGTGTTCAATTGGATCATGTACTGGCCGGTCTGGAGACCTGCCAGGCTGATGGTGTTGCTTCCGCCGCCCTTCACCACGTAAGGCGATTCGAGGACCACGCGGCCGCTCATGTCAAGGACACGCACCAGCACATCGCCGCTCACATTGCCTCCCAGGGCGATCGTCAGCAGGTCACGCGTCGGGTTCGGGTAAACGCTGAAGCCCTCCGAGGAAGCCTCGTCGATGCCTACAGCACCACAACCCACGGCCCAACGCAGGGGCACCGTGGCCGCCCCATCAGCACAGGAGCCGGCATTGTTGGATTGGATGCGCAGGGTGATCACGTTGTTCGGGTTCTGCGAGTTCACCGCGAAACCGGCCAGGTTGCCACCATTGGCGCCTTGGTAGATCACGGTGGCGGTCTCATCAAAGCCGTTGTAGACCACGATTCGGTCACCGGTGAGCATCTGGCCCTGTTCGAATGCCACTGTCATCGGTACATTCTCAATGGACTGATAGGTGTACCAGCGGTCCTCATTGTTCGCGTAGCAAAGGTCCGTCGTCAGTACCTGGCAGGTGCTGATGATGCAATCGTCGCTCGAGTAGGTGAGGGAATCGGAGATGAACGTGCAGGTGGTGTTGGCCAGGTCCGTGATACCGAACACGGTGGTATCGTTCTGGGCATATGGACCGAAGACGTAAACACCTGGTGCGGTCACCACGGAATCCTCACCGGTGCTCTCGTTCACGATCTCAAGGCCGTTCGCTCCGGGGGTCTGAGTGACGATCACTTCGGCCACGTAGGTGCGGGCGATACAATCCGCCACCAGGTTGTAAGCCACACCGGGCGCCTGGCAACCGAGGCACTGGACCGTCCATTCCCAGCTGTCCCAAGCACCGGCCTGGCTTTCGCAGGATACGGAAGCATCCGTGGTCAGTGTCATGTACAGGTTACCGGTGGTGGTGGTCACATCCACAGCATAGTATGGGTTGAACGTGGTGTTCACAGCGCTGCCTTCAGGCCCGAGGTTGTAGGTCGAGGTGTTGATGTGGCTGAACAGCACGGGGCCGCTCGCATCCGGGCCATCGAAGATGGTCAGGTCGTCCCAGGTGTTGCTTTCGATGGTACCGCGTTGGAAGACCAACTGGATCGTTGCTCCTGCAGGTACCTCATAGGCCCAGGCCCGGTTTTCGTTGTTGATGTAGCAGTAGGTCTCTGCCACGGGCGAACTGCCGCAAAGGATCGTGGGGCACAAGGGGTTCACCAACGTGCCCGAGTAAAGGTTGCACAGGTTGTTCGCATCGTTCACCAAGGTCACTTCCAGTTCGGTGCCCGAAACGAAGGGGCCCACCTGATAGGTACCTGGTGCCGTGATGAAGGTGGAAGCCACCCCGCCCGTGTTGGCGATCTCCACTTCAGGGTCCGTACCCAGTGATGTCACCACCACTTCCACGGAGTACTGGAAGTCCTCGCAATCTTGGATGATCGAGAATTCAGCCACAGGAGGCACACAATCCAGGCAGCCGACCTGCCAAGCGATATCATCGGCCAGGCCACCATCCGCGCAGGAGGTGAATCCATCGGCCAGGATCCGGATGGTCATGCGGTTCTCCGGGTTCGTGGTGGACACGAACACGCCGGTGAGGTTCGCGTTCGGTGCGCTCTGGAAGATCACCGGGGCGGTGATGTCACCACCATCGTGAACGGTCACCACATCACCGAAGCTCAGCAAGCCATTGTCGAAGAACAGACCCAGTGGGAAGGTTCCCGTGCCCTGGTAATAGTAACGAAGGTCCTGGTTGTTGCCAAAGCAGACGGAATCCTGCACGAAGGCGCCATCGCAGACGATCAGCAGCGGGCAGGTACCGGTCTCGGAGAAGTCACCCTCATCGATGTTGCACAGCACGTTGCTTTCATGGGCAAGCACTACGTTCACCACATCGCCGAAGGCGAAGGGGCCCAGAACGGTGATACCTACACCCACACCGGCTTCCACTTGAAGTGCCCCACCGTTCACGGTGTATTCGATGTTCGCCGTGGCGGCATTACCGGTGCCGGTCACATCGACGCTCAAGCTGAACTGCTCGTTGGCGCAGTCATCCACGATGGTGACGGTACCCGCGGGGATGGTGCAATCCAAGCAGACCACCTCCCATTCCCAGGAATCGAACGTGGTCGTCGGGAACTGGCCACCGCACTGCACGGAACCATCGGATGACATCTGCATGTACAGGTTGCCGGTGGTGGAATAGATCTCCACCTCGTAATACTGGGTCAGGGTGTTGTTGATCGCGCTGCCTACCGGGCCGAGGTTCCACGTGTTGGTGTTGTTGTGGACAAAGACCTGGGTGCCCGTGGCATCCAGACCATCGTAGATGGCCAGGTCATCGAAGGTGTTCGATTCGATGGTGCCGCGGTTGAAACGCAGGCGCAGCGTGCCAGCACCTCCGGATTGGTAACGCCATTCCTGCGCGTCGCTGGGCAGGTAGCAATAGGTTTCCGTGATGGCCGTGGCGCCGCACACGATGATCGTGGGGCAGGTACCGGGATCGGTGAGATCGCCGAAGGGGATGTTGCACAAGGGGTTGCTCTCGTGCTCCAGCGTCAGGTTCACCACATCGTTCACCGTGAAGGGACCGAGGATGGTCTGACCTACGCCAACGCCGGTGATGGTCTGGACGGCCCCACCATTGACCGTGTAGGACACCGTGGCAGAGGCTCCATCGCCCACACTGGTCACATTCAGCGGGATCGTGAACTGGTTGTTCGCGCAATCCTCCACAATGGTCGTGGTGGCAGCGGGAAGCAGGCAATCGAGGCACTGGACGTTCCACTCCCAGGCGGTCTGGTTGGCATCGGAGCAGCTCGTGAACGCATCCGAGGTGGTCTCCATGAACAGGCTGCCCGAGGTGGTGCTCACCTGGATGCCTGCCAATTGGTTCTGGAAGTTCGGTCCCAGGTGCTCGTATAGGATGGGCCCGGTGGCGTCCACTCCGTCATAGATGATCAGACGATCGTTGATGCTCGATTGGATGGTACCTGCCGTGAAGGTCAGGCGGAGCGTACCGGCACTGATGGCCGTGTACAGCCAGCTCTCGGTGGTGTTGTTCGTGTAGCAATATTCGTCCGTGAAGGCCGGAGCTCCGCAGGTCACGAGGTTTGGGCAGTTGCCTGGGTCGGTGATCGTGGGAAGGGCGAGGTTGCAGAACACGTCACTTTCATGTGCCACTTCCAGGTCCACCTCATCATTCACCACGAAGGGCCCAAGGACAGTGACCCCGGCACCAACGCCGATCTCGCTCTGGATGCCGCCGCCGTTCACCGTGTAGTTCAGGTTCACCGTGGAGCCGTCACCCGTGCTCACCACGTCCACTTCCAGCGACCATTGGTTGTTCGGGCAGTCCTCCACCACGGTGGTGGTCACCTGTGGATACACACAGTTCAGGCAGTTCACTTCCCAGATCCATTCCGTGGTGGATCCACTGGTGCAGCTTACGGAACCATCGGAGGTCATGGCCATGTGCAATGAACCGGTGAGGGAGATCACACTGATGTTCGAGACATCACCAGGCTGGCCGTTGACGAACTGGTAGAGGATGGTGCCGGTGGCGTCCGATCCATCATAGATCGTCAGGTCATCGCAGCAGCTTTCAATGGTGCCCTGGATGAAGTTCAGGATCAAGGACCCGGTACCTACAGATTGGTAGGTCCACGTCCGGCTGTCACTGTTCGTGTAACAGTAAGTGTTGCTGATCGGCGCACCTCCGCATCCGATGGGGGTCGGGCAGTTAGAGGTAAGCTCCAGCAGACCAAGCGCGATGTTGCAATCGGGATCGGACTCGTGCTCAATGGTCAGGTCCACTTGATCACCGATGAAGAAAGGGCCGATCTGGGTCACGCCGGTGCCGGCTCCAATGGTCTGGATCGAACCGAACACATCGTAGGTGATGTTCACCGTGGAACCATCACCTGTGGAGGTGACATTAATGTCCAAGTAGAACTCGCCAAACTCACAATTCTCCGTATAGGTGTAGGTGAACTCAGGAGGAGTGCAGTTCAGGATGCGTTGAACGGAGGTCTCGGCACACTCGGTATCATCCGTAGTGCAGGTAGCGTCCACGTTCCAGTGCGGGAACAGGTCGCTATTGTCGACCGCTGTCAACTGCACGGGTGAAAGACCTTCCGCCACCACAGGACCATCGAAGGTGCCGGAGCGAACGGTAATGTAGGAACCCAAGGAACTGGCGAACTCATATGTTCCTCCGCCAGCGATACCGGTCACCTGGGAGTGCTCTTCCTCGAAAGTGCAGGTGGAGATGACCGTGGGAGTTCCGTTGGTCGCCGGCGTAATGGCGTTCAAGGGGTATAGTGTTGCATTCGTACATCCGCCTTGCGCCAGGACGTGGCTCGAAAGCCCTAGTCCTGTCAACAAAAGCGCACTGGCCAATACGTGTCGCGTTCGGGTCATGCTGGTCTGATTTTGAGTGGGGTCTGTGGTTAGCGAAGGTAGTACTTCGCCGATCGATGGGCGCAGAGGAACCTCCACTCTGGTAAGCTTGGGTCACCGGTCGGAGGGTGCGCTCTCCAGCATCTGCCCATACTGGTCACGGACCCTGAAATAGGCTGGCTTTCGCACGCCGGCGTGGTCCACGATGCTCCAACTGGCCCCCGGCCATGGCTCGTTCAACTGCCAAAGCAGGGTGCCCATGCAACGCGGCCGGGCATCCCAGTGAGCCCGTACCGCCAGTTCATAGGCCAGGGCCTGCACCTGCTGTGAGGCTTCGATGAACCCCCCCAATGTGATGGGCCGTTCACCCAATTCGCGTTCAATGGCCTGCCGGATGGGTGCGTCGGTGCGGTAGCTGCGTTGCCGGTAAGCCAGCGCCCGTGAGCCCAAGTAGAGCATGTCGGGGTCGATGTAGCGGGCCAAGGTGCTGCTGTCCGGATAGCTCTGGAAGCCATACTCGCTCACGAAGCGCCCCACATTTCCCTTGAAGGACGCAAAAGTGCTGTCCCCATGCCACACCCCCCAGTAGTGCAGGTCGCCCCGGCGCAAGCCTGCGGCATTTCCCCAATTGCTCAGGGGGCTGGTGGTCGTATAGGTCCACGGGGCGGTCAGTTGCGGCAGAAGCACGTCGAACAACCGATGATGGTCCTGCCAGACCCGCGCTGAATCGGCCCCGTGAAGCGCGTATCGCTGCTGCCATCCCCAGTTGGACCAGGCCACGTCCAGCTCATTATTCCCACAGAACAAGGCCAATGCGGGATGCACCGCAATGCGCTCCACCTGCTCCCTGACCTCTGCAGTGACCGTCCGGATGAAAGCACTATCACCGCCCGGGGCCATGTAACCGAACATCAGGTCCTGCCAAACGAGAATGCCGGCCGTGTCGCATGCCGTGAAGAAGGCATCGGGCGGGTACACCCCTCCGGACCAGACCCGGACCATGTTCATGTGTGCGTCGGCCATGTGCTTCACCAACGCCACCCATGCACTGTCGCCTACCCGGGGCAGGAACATGTCCGGCGGCACCAGGTTACAACCCCGCATGAAGACCGGTCGCCCGTTCACCAGGAAGCGGAAAGGCTCACCATCATCATCCGCTGTCCGGTCCAACTCCACCTCCCGAAATCCCAGAGGTCGCTCATAGGTGCTCAGCAGTGCGTCTCCGGACCGGAGCTCTACGCGGAGCTGATGCACACGCTGGCCGCCCTCGCCTTTTGGCCACCAGCGTTCGGGTCTGGACAGCTCGAATCGTAGAGCCGGCAGCGTTCCCGTTCCTTTGGAGACTGCTGCGCTGGCCATCTGCTCACCATCCAGGAATACCGAGGCCACGAGTTCCAGGTCGGGGGCTGTTCGTGGCCGTTCGACGAAATAAGGGCGCACCACCACGGAAAGGTCCTCCCCGCTCCAGGTGCTTGTGACCGAAGCGGTCATGCGGCCCACCGGTCCGGACAGCCGCAGTTCCACGGGTTGCCAGATGCCGCATGTGACCGTGCGCGGCGCGAAGTCCCAGCCGAACTGGTAGGCGGCCTTCCGTACATAGGGGGCAATGCCCGATGGATCACTGTCGTGGGGAAGTTGGACGCCGTAGCGTTCCCGTGCCTTGGCGCCTTCCTTCAGCGGACTGCGGAAAGTGACCACCAGCCGGTTCTCCCCCACCCTGAGCACCGCCTTGACCGGAAAGGTCCACACCCGGAACATGTTGTCCGTGATGCCGATCACCGAATCGTTCAAGGAGACCTCGGCGTAGGTGTCCAATCCGTTGAAGACCAAGTCAATATGCTCGTTCTCCAGGTCGCTTTGACGGACCACAAGCGTGCGTTGGTAGCTCCAATCCCGGTCCTCCACCCATTGGATACTGTCCACATTGAAATTCCGGAACGGGTCGGGGATCAGGCCATTGCGATGGAGGTCCGTGTGTACCACGCCCGGCACCTCTGCCGGGAACCATTGCTCCTTTCCGGCCTCGGTGAACTGCCAGCCGTCATTCAGTGAACGCGTGGACACCTGTGCTGCACAGGGCACGATGCTGAGGCAGAACCCGACGATCGGCAGCCCGCACCTCATCGCAGGCCTGCCTTGACCAAGGCGTTGAGGACCCCCTCGATCTTCGCCGCATCGGGTTCGCTGAGAAAGTTCATGCCGGCTTGTGACGAGCTCATGGATGCTCCTGCAACGGGGCCCGACAATGCGTGCTGGGCGGCGAAGTGGATCTCCTGTGCACCGGTGCGCTCCACCAGTTCCACCACATTGGCCGGCCCGATACCTCCCGCGATGGTCACGGAACAGCGATCCCCTGCTTGCTTGATGATGCGTTGGATCACGGTGACGCCATCGATGGCCAGCGTGGCACCTCCGGAGGTCAGTATCCGATCGATCCCCAGGTCAATGCACGCATCCACCACACGCATCGGGTCAGTTGACCTGTCGATGGCCCGGTGGAAGGTGATCTCGCTTTCCGGCGCCAGTTCGATCACGGAGCGCATGATCGGAACGTGCAGCCCACCGGCCTCATCGAGCGCTCCGGTGACCAGGCCCAAGGCCCCCCCACCGAACACCTCGGCATCGGTCAGGATAACTGCCGACTCTGCTGCGGAATAATGGAACCCCCCCGGTGTGGGCCGCACGAGCACCCGGACCGGGACACGGACGGCATTGCGCACCGTATCCACAAGGCCCGAACTGGGCGTGATCCCACCGCAGGCCAGCCAACTGCAGACCTCCAAGCGATCGGCACCGCAGGCTACCGCGACCTCGGCCTCTTCCACGGAGGCCACACACACTTCCACCTGCACTTGCATGGCCCGAAAATAGCGTTCCGTTCCCCAGCGGAACTTTGGCCCCCGCCGAACGTACGAATGCGCCGTATGCGCATGCCGTCCCCCCCCATCAGGTTGTTCTCCTCCTTCCGATCGCTGGCCTTCGTCCTCCTGTTCGGGCTGGCGAGCACTATCGTTGCTTCGAACGGAGCGGGATCTCCACTGGAATTATTGGCCAGCGCCAAGGAACAGCTGGCCGAGGCGGAACGCACCAATGACCTTCGTGCAGAGCACGCGGCCCTGCGCATGAAGGTGCAGGCGGAGAAAGCATGCGGGCTTCAGGCGGACGTCCTCCGCACGAGTCTGAGAGCGCTGGACCTGGCCCGCAGCCTCGGCGATCCGCGGGCGATGGCCATGGACCTCCGTGATCTGTCCATGACCTACAGGGTCAGCGGACAACTGGACAAGGCGATCGTGGAGGCGCGCAATGCCTTGGCCCTCGCCTTGCCCCTGCAGGATGACGTCCTCATTCATGAGCACCGACTGTTCCTGATGGACACGGAGATGCAGGCCGAACAGTACACGATGGCGCTTCGGGTGGGTGAGGAGGCCATGAAGCAGGCCGAGGCCCGTGGCGATGTTCCGGCCCAGGGGTGGGTCTGGCTTCAAATGGCCCGCGTGATGCTGGCACAGCACAAATACAGTGATGCATTACCTTTCCTGACCAAGGCGACCCGTGTGCTGGGATCGGACGGTTCTCTTGACCAACGGTTCATGCTCGCCGTGGATCAGACGAAGGCCATGATCGGCATCGGCCGGATGGATCAGGCGGGACTCCACTTGAAGCTGGTCATGGAACTGGCCGGTCAGCTGGGTTCGTTCACTTCCGCGAAGATCGCATTGCACCTTCAATATGAGTACGCGCTCGGTGCAGGCAGGTCCGGCGAAGCATTGGCACATCTGCAGCAGCTCAAGGCCTTGGATGATTCCCTGCATCAGGCACAGGTCGCTCAGTCCATCGCAGCCCTGCAGGTACTGCACGAAGTGGATGTGCGGGAGAACGCCAACGCGGAACTGCGCGAGGCCAACGCGCTCAAGGAAGCGACCCTGGCCGAGTTCAGGACGGGCAATCATGTACTGCTCATCCTGGTGGCGGTGCTGGTGGTGCTGGCCATCGCACTGGTGTTCACCAGCCGCTACAGCCTTCGGATGGTGCGCCGGATGAAGCTGAAGAACGAGCTCATCCGGGAGCAGCATGATCAGATCCATGCCAAGAACCTGGAACTGGTCCGACAGAACATGCGGCTTTCCGAGACCCTCGTCAGCGAGGAGGAGAAGGAGGTGATGATCCGCGAGATCCACCACCGCATCAAGAACAACCTTCAGATCGTGGATAGTCTGCTCGGCATTCAGGTGGGTCATCACGGCGATCCCCAGCTCGAACGCCATTTCCGCGAAGCCCAGGGACGCATCCGATCCATGGCGCTCGTGCACGAGACCATTTACCGGGCCACCGGTTCGCACAAAGGCCCCCTGCGTGATCACCTGGAGAAATTGTCCAGGAACATTCTGGTCGCTTTCGGGGCGCATGACCGCATCTCGATACACGTGGATGTGGCCCAGCTCGACCTCGCCGAAGAGGTGCTTCTGCCCCTGACCTTGTTGGTGAACGAACTGCTCACCAATTCCATCAAGTACGCCTTTGTCGGTCGTGACACCGGGCGCATCCAATTGGTGGTCCGTCCAGCGGGCGATTCGGTGGAACTGCTCTACAGCGACGACGGTGTGGGCAGCGAGGGCCACCTCGCCAGGTCACCCGGAAAGGAGCCGTCCTTCGGCATGGAGCTCGTGGGCATCCTCGCGCGGCAGTTGAACGGCGAACTGCGCACCCTTCGCGGCCAGGGCACGTCCATCAGCCTGGTCTTCAGGCCCGAGCTGAAGCTGTTCCGGAAGGCTTCCTGAGGCGCCCCACTGCCCTGACCTATCTTCGCGCACCCGGTGGACCGGGTATCATTTGAACCTGGCCGGAGAGGCCACCCCTATGGACTTCCGAACGTTAGGACTTTGCGAGGAACTGCTCGATGGCCTTGATGCCATGAACATCAAGGCGCCCACCCCGATCCAACAACAGGCCATCCCTGCCGCATTGGGCCAGCGCGACCTGATCGCCTGTGCCCAGACCGGAACCGGCAAGACCGCGGCATTCCTGCTGCCGCTCATCGATACCATCATCAGCTATCGGCCCAAGGTGGACGGTTCCATCCGGGGATTGATCGTGGTGCCCACGCGCGAACTGGCCCTGCAGATCGATCAACAGATCCAGGCGATCGCCTATTTCACACCGGTGACCTCCATTCCCCTCTATGGTGGAAGCGATGGCGCCAACTTCGACCAGCAGAAACAGGCCCTTGTGGGTGGCGTGGAGATCGTGGTGGCGACGCCGGGCAAGTTGCTCAGCCACCTCAACCTGGGCTACGTGCCCATCAGCGGCCTGGAGTTCCTCGTCCTGGACGAAGCAGACCGCATGATGGACATGGGCTTCGTGGATGACATCAACCGCATCATCACCTTCCTGCCCAAGGAGCGGCAGACCCTGTTGTTCAGCGCCACCATGCCTCCTGGCATCCGTGACCTGTCCAAGAACCTCTTGAAGGACCCCGTGGAGATCACCATCGCGCTGAGCAAGCCCGCCGCCGGGGTCGATCAGCAGGCCTATGTGATCTTCGACATGCAGAAGGCGCAGATCCTGGAGCACATCCTCAACACCAGCGAGGCCACCAGCATCGTGATCTTCGCCGGTCGCAAGATCGAGGTGAAGAACCTGAACCGCCACCTGCAGAAACGCGGGTTCAACGCGCGGGCCATGCACAGCGACCTGGACCAATCCGAACGGGAAGAGGTGATGCTGAGCTTCCGGAACCGCAAGCTGCGTATCCTGGTGGCCACGGACGTCGTGAGCCGCGGGATCGACATCGACGACATCGACCTGGTGATCAACTACGACGTGCCCCGCGACCCTGAGGACTATGTGCACCGCGTGGGCCGCACGGCCCGGGCCTCCAAGAAGGGCCAGGCCGTGACCTTCGTGAACGAGAAGGAGATGCGCGAGTTCGGTCGCATCGAGTCCCTGATCGGCTATGAAGTGAAGAAGATGCCCATGCCCGAGCAGATCGGCAAGGGTCCCAGCTACGACCCCAAAGGCCGGCCGGCCGCTGCTGGAAACGGCAACGGCCACCGCCGTAGTGGAGGTGGCCGTCGACCCGGTGGTGGCGGAGGCGGTCGCCGTTAGCGCGCCCTGAATTGGCCGGCGTTATCCGCCAGCACTTTCATGGCATCCCACTTCTTGGCCTCCTTACCGATCCGTTCGATGGTGATGGACTCCATCTTGTCACCCTGAACGATGGCGTTCACGACCTCCTGACCTTCGGTCACGTAGCCGAACACCGTGTGGCGGCCGTCGAGCCAGGCCGTTTCCTTGTGCGTGATGAAGAACTGGCTGCCGTTGGTCGCAGGGCCGGAATTGGCCATGCTCAGCGTGCCTGCACGGTTATGCTTCAGATCGGGGTGGATCTCATCGGCGAATGCATAGCCAGGACCTCCAGCTCCCGTACCCGTGGGGTCTCCGCCCTGGATCATGAAATCGGCGATCACACGGTGGAAGCTCAGCCCGTCGTAATAAGGGGTACCCTCCGGCTTGGCGGTGTTCTTCACCTTGCCCTCGGCAAGACCCACGAAATTGGCCACGGTCATCGGTGCCTTTTCATACTCCAGGCGGATGGTGATGGTGCCCTTGGTCGTCTTGATCTTGGCGAAAAGCCCTTCTTCGTTGTTCTCCACGGTGTTGGTTGGGGATTGTTGTTCGGCGACGGCTGTCTGTTCCATGGTACCGGGGGCTTGGTCGCCTCCTCCGGGGCCACATGCAGTAAATACCAGGCCCATGAAGGCCGCGATGGTTGTTGTGATCGGCATGGTCATGTTCGGTCTGATGTGCGGACAAAGGTAGCGGTGCTGTTCATTGCAGCATGATCTCCTCCATGGCCTCCAGCTTCTCATCGCTGAAGGTGCCTTGGGTTCGATGGATCACCCGCCCTGAAGCGTCCAGGACGAAGAAGTAGGGAATGTCCTTGTTATCCAGGCCCAGTGCTTCCTGGAGGGGCTCCAGGTCATCCTTGGAAAAGAGCACATGGTCGACGATCTCCGGCTCCGCGCTCTTGCGGAACTTACGCAGGCTGGGCTCATAGGCCGCCTTGTTGGCCCCCACGAAGAGCGGCACGAAATAGACGTCGGCCTCATAGACACTGGCGAAAAGGCCATGTTTCGCCACAAAGCGCAGGTAGGCCGGTCCGTACCACTCCTCCAGCAGCGGAGAGGCCTTCTGACCATAGGCAAGGCCGATGATGGTGAACTTGGACGAGTTCTTCATCATCGGCAAGGTGACGGTCGATCCGTTCGTGGTTTCACCCTGCAGGGTCGGGAAGATCTCCTGGGCCAGAAGAGGCAGGGTCACGAATAGGCTGGTGAAGAGCAGTGCGTTCCGCATGGATGTCAGGTTCGACGGATGGCAAGCGATCATCATGCCGATCATCGGATGCCGTCCTCGGGGTTCCTTCCCTTGTAGGGCCTGAACCAGTCCTTCATCCGTTCGATATCCCCTTCCAGGTCGGCGGTCAGCGGGAAGGGGTCGGATATGACGATGCGTTTCTGCGAATAGTCGAAGGCGCACAGGATGATGGGCACGCCCGCGCCGGTGGCGATCCTGTGGAACCCGCTTTTCCACTGGGGCTGGTATTTCCGCGTGGCCTCCGGGGTGATCGCGATGCGCGTGATCTCGCCCCGCTGGAACATGGCCACCACCGCGTCCACCAGGTTGTTGTGTTTGCTGCGGTCCACCGGATAGCCGCCCAGTGCCCGGAAGATCCAGCCCAGTGGGGGGGTGAACAGGGACCGTTTCGCCAGGTACTTGGTCCCGTCCATGTGCGAGAGACTGCGCACACACAGACCCACGAAGAAATCCCAATTGCTGGTGTGTGGCGCCACCACCACGATGAAGCGTTCCAAGGGACCGCTGCGTAGGTCCTCGATCCGCCAGCCCGCGAGCGTGATGAAGAAGAAGCGGTAGATGGACCTCATGGCTTCACCGTACTGTGTGCGAAGGGCTGCAACCATTCGATCGCCTCCGCTTCATTCCGGAAGACCGCCGTGGGAAAGGGCTGTACATGATGGGTGTAGTACAAGTCGGCCAAGCGCTGTTCTGCCCTCGAGAGGGCTACGGTCGCTTCGGCGATGGTGACCGGTGCCACGCGTAGACCGTGATCGGTGATGTTCACTTCCATATCGGACAGGTTCTCTTCGTGGAGAACGACCATCACGGCAGCCCCCTGCTCCACCGAGGCTCGATAGCGGGCCTCGATGACCTCGGCCACGCCGGCATTGTCCAAGTGGCGACCGGGCCTGAAGCGTACGATGAGCACACCGGAGGGCAGTCGCTCCAAGGTGGCCAGGCGCAGTTCGATGGGTTCCATCAATGCCATGTGAGAGGGGACTTCGGTCCGCAATATAGCCGTGTGGAGAGTACGGGTGCTGCCCCCGGAACCCCGTCACACGAAACCGCGTATCAGGGCGCCATGGAGGGGGCGCGATTTGCAGTGCTGGATGTGGAGACCACGAGCGGTGATCCCCGTGTAGGGCAGGTCATGGAGGTCGCCGTGATCGCCATGGACGGAGGAACCGAACGACTTCGATGGAGCTCGCTGGTCCGTCCCCGGGGCACCGTCCCGCCCTTTATTCGCCGGTTGACGGGTATTTCCGACGGCCTACTGCGGGATGCCCCACGCTTTCACGAGGTGGTGACGACGCTGGAGACGGTGACCCAGGACCGGATCGTGGTGGCGCACAATGTGCGCTTTGACATGACCGCACTCGAACACGAATTCGCCCGCACGGGCCTGGTGTTCGACCGCCACACCCTGTGCACCGAACACCTGTCGAGACGCCTGATGCCATCCCTTTCCCACTATAATCTGGGTAGTATTTGCAGGCATCTGGGTATCCCCTTCCTATCCGCACACCGTGCGCTCAGTGATGCGGAGGCCACGTCCAAGCTGCTGGCCCATCTCCTGGCCGAGCATGGCAACGAGGTGCTCATGGAGCACGTGGGTAACTGGCCCCGAATGGTCGATTAGTTCAGCAGCACGTTCGTGCGCCACAGGGTCCACATCACCACGGATGCGGACAGCCCGATGAGCCCCGCACGGAAACCCCAGGATGATCGTCGCACACTATTGGCGGTGAACTGCAGCCCCAGGCCCTTGGTGCGATGGCGTCCCCACCAGCCGAAAGCGATGGCCAACACCGCCAGTACCAGGGCGAGCGAAACGAGATGACGCGTGAAGGCGAGCGGGACGGAGAGCGCGCCGAAGATCAGCGTCACCATGCTCAGGGGTAGTGGTCGTGCCTCGTCCGGTGTCATGTGCTCAGGGTCAACAAGGTATCATGGGTCTTCAAAACCTGCGGGATCACCAGGCTGCTGCCGTCGTTCAGGATCACATGGTCGGCTACGGCATGCAGTTCCTCATCGCTGGCCTGGTGACGCAGTCGCGCCTTGACCGCCTCCGCTCCCACCCCGTCCCGTTCCATGACGCGCTGGATGCGTACTGTTTCCGGCGCGCTCACCACGATGGTGCGGTCAAAAGCAGACTCTCTTCCGGATCCGACCACGAGGGCTGATTCCATGATGACATAGGGTGCGTGCTGCGCGGCCGCCCACCGATGGAAAGCCGCCCTCACGGCAGGGTGCACCATCGCGTTCAGCTCCGCCAACGCCTGGTCATTCCCGAAGACGCGTTGGGCCAATGCCCGTCGGTCAAGCGTACCAGAGGCATAGAGGTCGGCACCGAAGCGCTCCGCGATGGCCTTCTTCAGATCTTCGTCACCGTCCTGCAGCGCGCGCGCCTCCCGGTCGGCCTCGAACACCGGCACACCGAGAACGCGGAATACCCGCGCCACGGTGCTCTTGCCGCTGCCGATGCCACCCGTGAGGGCTGCGGTGATCATGGGAGAAGTGTTGTAGGCAACATCCCGGAACGACGGTCGTAGCCACTTGCGCGATGAGCGCTCAGCTCTTCGCCGTGGCCTCGTTCAGTTGCATGGAGTTGTCCATGGCGATGGCGCTCTTCTCGAAGCGGATACGCACGTTGCCGTCCACTTCCAGCAGCACGGTGGTGTCGTTCACTTCAGAGATCCGGCCATGCAGGCCGCCGATGGTCACCACCTTGGTGCCCTTCTGCAGTGCTTCCCTGAATTTCTTGGCGTCCTTGGCCTTCTTCTGCTGGGGGCGGATCATGAAGAAGTAGAAGACCACCATGAGGAGGCCCATCATGATCCAGAAGCTGGCCGGGTTCTCACCCGTTTGTCCTTGAAGTAGCATGTTCTGCGGTGTGTAGGTGTGTTGTAAGGTCTAGGGTGCTGTGGTGGCGGGGCCGATAACCTCCCCGCTCAGCGTCAGCACATGGCTGGGCGGCACGGTGTTGGCTACGATGGTGACGGTCTTGTCCTGTCGCCCGCTGCGGCCTTCACTGTCAAAGGTCACACTGATGCTGGCCTTTTCACCGGGTTTCACCGGGGTCTTGGGCCAATCCTTGCCCACGGTGCAACCACACGATCCCCGCACGTCGGTGATCACCAGTGCACCACCACCCGTGTTGGTGAAGGTGAAGGTCCGGTCCACCTTGGAACCTTGAGCGATCCGTCCCATGTCCGCATGGGTGGAGTCAAAGGTGATCTGTGGAAGGTCCTTCGGGTCCACCTGCCCCTCACCCGTCACGGGGAAGTTCAGGTGCTCGGTGCCCACGTCCGCATCCCGTTCGCTATGGTCCGTGATGCGGCAGCCGAACAGGGTCAGTACCAATGCCATCACGGCAACGGTGGTCCAGGTTGGGGGCCTGGTAAAGCCAGAGGGCTGGTGCAGAGTGGTCCGGGGTGACATGGGTAGCATGTTCATTCAGCTTTCCAGAAGTCCACGGCCCACCTTGTGGATGCGACCATCAGCCTTCATCTCAATGAACAACTTGTCGAGGACGCCATTGATGAAGTTCTTGCTCTTTGGCGTGCTGTAGGCCTTCGCGATCTCGATGTACTCGTTCAGGGTCACCTTCACCGGGATCTGGTCAAAGATGCGCACTTCGGTCAGGGCCATCTTCATCAGGATCATGTCGCTCAGGGCGATCCGGTCACTTTCCCAGTTGCTGGACTTTTCCGCGATGGCCTTCTCGTGCTCTTCGCCTTGCTGGATGGTCCTACGGAACAAGGTGGACACGAACTCCTGCTCCTCCTGCCGGTCGCGCGCCAGGTCGTCCAGCACGGTGTCGGCATTGGAGCCTTCGCGCACCAGTTCCAAGGATCGTTTCACCATGTAGGCCGCCAGGTCCAGGTCCTCCAGCCAGTAGATGGTGCGCGCGTCGAACACTTCCTGGAGGTCCTCGCTGTTGGCGATCTGGTCGGTGAACATGCGCACGAGGTAACCTTGGTCACGACGATAGTCCGCCGTGGACTCGCTCATGTACGCCACATGCTCGGGACTGCTCTCCACGTCCCTGAACATCTTGGTGAACAGCTCGTGGTTGCCCACCCAGCTGATCTTGCGTTTCTCACATTCCAGTCGCAGCCGGTCGCTGGCAGTCAGCGCCTTCAGTAGCGGATTGTCCACGAAGCGCCGGTTGGGGTTCAGGTCCTCCGGGGTGGGCAGCCGTTTCTTGCCGCGCTCCTCGATGCGGAGCTCGGCGATGTGCCGCAGTTCGCCGAAGACCAGCAACAGCGAGAGGTACAGATCGTAGGTCCGTTCGATGCTGTTGAACAGTTCCTTTTCGATCCGGGCGGCACTGGCATCATCACCCTGCCAAAACGCGTAAAGCGATTGGTAGACCTTGATGCGGAGAAAACGGCGATTGAGCATGTAGATGGTTCAGAAACGGATGCCTGCCGAGCGCATGCTGCTGATGCGGTGTTCGGCGGCCTGGTTCGCGGCCAGGTAAGTGGGGATCGCGAGGTCGGCGCTGGCCTTGAAGATGCGGATGGCCGTGTCGTAGATGGCCGCGGTCTGGTTCATCGCCGCCTGGTGGTTGTACCCCTTGCGCTCCCAGGCGCAATTGATGATGCCCCCGGCATTGATCAGGAAATCAGGTGCGTAGAGGATACCCTTCTCCATCACCGCCTTGCCGTGGATGATCTCGTCCGCAAGCTGGTTGTTGGCAGCCCCGGCGATCACGCTGCACTTGAGGCGCTTCAGCGTGTCGTCGTTCACCGTGGCACCGAGCGCGCAGGGTGAATAGATGTCCATATCGAGGTCGTAGATGTCCTCCGACTTCACGACCGTGATCGCCGGGAACTCTGCCTTGATGGCGGCCAGTTTCTCTTCATGGATGTCCGTGAGGAACACCTTGGCGCCCTCCTTCACGAGGTAGGCCACCAAGGCCTTGCCCACGTTGCCGGCACCCTGGATGCCCACCTTTCGTCCGTTCAGGTCATCGCTGCCATATGCGGTCTTCGCGGCGGCCTTCATGCCACAATACACCCCGTAAGCGGTCACCGGGCTGGGGTCGCCGCTGCCACCCATCTCCTCCGGCAAACCGGCCACATTGGTCGTCTCCTTCTGGATGTTCACCATCTCGGTGGTGCTCATCCCCACATCCTCAGCGGTGATGTACCGGCCGTTGAGGCTTTCCACGAACTGTCCGAAGCGCCGGAACATGGCTTCGGTCTTCTGCGTGCGTGCATCGCCGATGATCACTGCCTTGCCGCCGCCCAGGTCAAGCCCGGCCAGCGAGCTCTTGTAGGTCATCCCCCGGCTCAGGCGCAGCACGTCATGCAGCGCTTCCGCCTCGGTGGCGTAGGGCCACATACGTGTGCCTCCGAGCGCGGGGCCCAGCGTGGTGTCGTGGATGGCGATGATGGCACGGAGCCCTGTGGGACGATCGAAACAGAAGAGCACTTCCTCATGATCGTACTTCTCCATACGAGCCAGCACCAGTTCGGCGGTGGCGGTCTTCGTGCTTGTGTGGACCATGGTCGTGGGGGTGGTCAGTGGTTGCAGTTGTTGTTCACCATCGATCGGGAGTTCCAGTACGCCACGCTCCACAAAGGTCATTCGGTCAATGCGCCACGTACTATCCGCTCCTCGCTCCGCCCCTACCTTTGCAGCACTTCCAAGGAAACACCGCCCGCAGGGGCGGCGCAAAAGTAGGAAGTTCCTCCCCGCTGCATGCGTCCGTTGTTGAAGCTGAACCCCTACTTCGCCAAGTATCGCTGGCACATCCTCCTGGGGGCGCTGTTCATCGGGCTCAGCAACCTGTTCGCCGTGTATGCACCCCAGGTGGTGCGTGAGGCCATCGACCTCATCGCTGATGGCATCGCGCAGATGAAGCTACCCGTGGACCAGCGGCACCTGCCCGTGCCGGACATGCTGCAGGTGTGGGTGGGCTGGACAGGCCTGGACCTCGAAGGCCGCTTGAAGGACCTGCATGACGACGATGCCGTGAAGGGCACGGTGGTCTGGCTTGCCGGCATGCTCGGCATCCTCTACCTCGTGTTCGCAGTGCTCAAGGGCTTCTTCATGTTCCTCATGCGGCAGACCATCATCGTGGTGAGCCGCTTGATCGAATACGACCTGAAGAACAATGTGTTCGCCCATTACCAGAAGCTGGACCGCGCGTTCTACAAGCGCAACAGCACCGGCGACCTGATGAATCGCATCAGTGAGGACGTGGGAAAGGTGCGCATGTACCTCGGTCCTGCGGTGATGTACACCATCAACCTCGTTGTGCTCTTTGTGATGTGCATCGGCTTCATGTTGCACGTGAACCCCGAACTGACCCTGTGGACACTGGCCCCGCTGCCTGTGATGAGCGTGGTGATCTACTACGTGAGCGACATCATCAACCGGCGCAGCATGGATGTGCAGGAACAGCAAAGCCGCCTGAGCACCCTCGCTCAGGAGAGCTTCAGCGGCATCCGTGTGCTGAAGGCCTACGCCAAGGAGCCCATGGCCGTGGGTCGTTTCGCCGAGGCTGCCGCCACCTACCGCGAACGCAGCCTGGCCCAGGCCAAGGTGGATGCACTCTTCATGCCGGCGATCATGCTCCTGATCGGGCTCAGCACGGTGCTCACCATCTTCATTGGGGGCATGAAGCTGATCAGTGGCGACGCCACGGTGACGGTGGGCAACATCGCCGAGTTCGTCATCTACGTGAACATGCTCACTTGGCCCTTTGCGTCCGTGGGCTGGGTCACCTCGCTCATCCAGCAGGCCTCCGCCAGCATGGTGCGCATCAATGAGTTCCTGGACACCGAGCCCGCGATCCGGGAGGAGGCCGACGAATTGCAGGAGATGCACGGCGCGGTGACCTTCCGGGATGTGAGCTTCACCTATCCCGACACCGGGCTCGCCGCGCTCCGGAACGTGTCGTTCCACATCCCGGCGGGCGGCACGCTGGCCATTGTGGGGCACACGGGGAGCGGCAAGAGCACCATCGCCGAGCTCATCGGCCGCATGTTCGACGCCACGTCCGGCACCGTTCTCATCGACGGTGTCCCCATCCAGCGCATCAAACTGGAAAAGCTGCGCAGCCAGCTGGGTTTCGTCCCGCAGGATGTATTCCTGTTCAGCGACACCATCCGCAGCAACATCGCCTTCCGGCTGGAGGCGGTCAGCGACCTGCAGGAGCGCGTGGAACAGGCCGCCCGCGTGGCGCAGGTGCACGAGAACATCATGGACCTTCCCAAGGGTTACGACACGCTGCTGGGCGAGCGCGGGATCACCTTGAGCGGAGGGCAGAAACAACGCGTCAGCATCGCGCGGGCCGTCATCGGCAGGCCGCGGATCCTGCTCTTCGACGATGCCCTGAGCGCTGTGGACACCGCCACGGAGGAGGCCATCCTGCGCGAACTTCGGAGCGTGATGAAAGGGCGCACCACGGTGATCATCAGTCACCGGATCAGTGCCGTGCGCGATGCCGACCACATCCTGGTCCTGGACCAGGGCGCGGTGGCCGAGGAGGGCACGCACGAAGGGCTCCTGCAGCGCAACGGGCTGTACGCCCGCCTGCACGAGGAACAGCTCCTGGAAGAGGCCCACGGTTGATCACCGATGTCGCGTCCAGCGTGGCGCTAATGATGGCTTTCCCGGGTTTTAGGAAGCAAGGGACCAATACCGCGATGCAGTAAACGGGCCAGGGTCCCCGTCCCCGTGCGTTTTGCATATCTGCCGATCTCTTCTATATTTGGATTGTACCCATGCCAAATGTGGGGCCTCTTTTCCGATGGTGGACGATCGCGAGGACGTGTATTCCAAGGCCGTGCGGGCGGGTAAACGCACCTACTTCTTCGACGTGAAAAGCACGCGGGGTCGTGATCTTTACCTCACCATCACCGAGAGCAAGAAACACACGCACGAGGACGGCAGCGCCACGTATGACAAGCACAAGATCTTTCTGTACAAGGAGGATTTCGACAAGTTCGTGGACGGCCTGCGCGATGCGATCGATGAGATCGACCGGCTGCGGGCCAATGGCGACTTCGATCGCGAGGATGGCGCGGGAGCTGCGACCAACGGGGAGAGCACTCCATCCACCTCCTCCCCTTACACCGATGTGAATTTCGAGGACCTTGACCGCAAGGATATCTGAGGTCCTGTCCGTAGTGCTCCTGGCCTCAGTTCACGAGGCGATGCGTAGGGCGCGGTCCTCCTGTACTTCAAAGAGGTAACTGCCCTGCCCGGCGATGGCAAGGCCGAAGATGTCCTGGTCCAGCCAGGTGAACAGGAGCCGATCGCTGCTCACCAACACGCTCCTGCCCTGCACAAAGCCCAGGCTCAAGGCGGGATGTTCCTCCGTTTCCTCTGAGGGGTCCACGACGGTGAGCTCCACAAAGAGGTCTTCTCCATCCATGGCCACCTCCATCCAGGAACTGATCGTGTGGTGCACCTGCCCATGGGTGAAGATCCCCTTTTCCAAACGCTGCACATCGCTTCGTACGCCCACGATCCGGTCGAACAGGGCGTGCAACTGCGGGTCGATCAGCGGCTTACGGCTCCAGGTACGCAATTTCAGGGACGGGCCGGAGCGGCCATCCACCAGGTAGGTGTGCTCCGTCAGGTCCTGCATCATGGTGTCGAGCAATGCGGAGACGGCCTCTTGGAAATATCGGGCGGCCTGCTCGGATTGAGCCTTGCCGGGCTTGTAGGTGACATGCAGGGCCATGTGCGTGAGGTGTTGAAGGGTTGTGGTACTTCCCTTTCAACGCAAGCTGTGCGGAAAAGTGACGGCGATCTTGGGGAACGGCGCCGGGCGATCGGGAACGGGCGTCACCGTTCCACTGTTCAAAACTCATCGACTTATCAACACGGACATAGGGGGCTTGTGCCGGTACTTTGCCGACGCCCCATAAGCGTTGACCCAACGGGTATGGCGCCAACTGAACCGAGCATAACACATGGCCAAGATCATCTCCATCGTGAACCAGAAAGGCGGCGTGGGCAAGACCACCACCGCCATCAACCTGGCCGCCAGCCTGGGCGTGCTGGAGCGTCGCACCCTCCTAGTGGACGCCGACCCCCAGGCCAATGCCACCAGCGGTGTGGGCTATGACCCGCGCAACGTGAAGGCGAGCATCTACGAGTGCATCATCAACAACACTCCAGCGAGCGAGGTGATCCTGGGGACCGATAACCCCAACCTCGACCTTCTCCCCGGCCACATCGACCTGGTGGGCGCCGAGATCGAGATGATCGACATGCGCGAGCGTGAGCAACAGTTGAAGGCCGTGCTGGAACCGCTGCGAGAACTGTATGATTTCATCATCATCGACTGCTCCCCTTCCCTCGGTCTGGTTACGGTGAACAGCCTGACGGCCAGTGACAGCGTGATCGTGCCGGTGCAGTGCGAATACTTTGCGCTGGAAGGCCTGGGCAAACTGCTGAACACCATCAAGATCGTGCAGCAGCGCCTGAACACCGAACTGGTGATCGAGGGCATGCTGCTGACGATGTATGACAGCCGCCTGCGCCTGGCCAACCAGGTGGTGGAGGAAGTGAAGACCCACTTCCAGCAATTGGTCTTCGATACGGTGATCCACCGCAACGTGGCACTGGGCGAGGCCCCCAGCCATGGCCAGACCATCATCATGCACGATGCCAGCAGCAAGGGTGCCACGAACTACCTGAACCTGGCGCGTGAGATCCTGCAGAAGAACAGCCTCACCCGGATCCCGGACAGTGAGCGCACCATTGCGATAGCGGACGAACAATGACCAAGAAGAAAGGCCTGGGACGCGGCTTGAGCGCCCTGCTGGAGGACCCGAGCACCGACATCACCACGCGCAACGAGGCGATGAACGCGCCACCGCGCAGCGCCGGTCCCATCGGCACCATCCTGATCGCGCAGATCGAGCCGAACCCCTTCCAGCCCCGCACCCATTTCAGTGATGAGGCGCTGGCGGAACTGGCACAGAGCATCAGCGAGCTCGGCATCATCCAGCCGGTCACCGTCCGCAAGGTGGGCTACGACCGCTACCAGCTGATCAGCGGTGAACGCCGCTTCCGCGCCTCGCAGTTGGCCGGATTGGCCGAGGTGCCCGCCTACATCCGCATCGCCAACGACGAGGCCATGTTGGAGATGGCGCTGGTGGAGAACATCCAGCGCGAGGAGCTCGACGCCATCGAGGTGGCCATCAGTTTCCAACGGCTGATCGATGAAGTGAAACTGACCCAGGAGCAACTGAGCGAGAAGGTGGGCAAGGACCGCGCGACGGTGGCCAACTACCTGCGACTCCTGAAGCTGCCACCGGAGATCCAGTTGGGGCTGCGCCAGCGCACCATCGGCATGGGCCATGCGCGCGCCCTCATCGGCATCAGTGATCCCGCCAAACAGGTGGAACTCTACCACCGCATCGTGGAGAGCCAGATGAGCGTTCGCGCTGTGGAGGACATGGCACGCACCGCGTTACCCAAAGGTGTGAAAGGCAGCGCCAAACCCGGTCTGCGGCCCAACAAGGACCTCAGCAAACAGCTGGCCCAGCGTTTCGGCAGCAAGGTGAGCGTGAAGCAGAGCACCGAGGGCAAGGGCAAGATCGAGATCGCGTTCCGGACCCCGGAGGAACTGCAGCGGATCTTGGCAGTGCTTGGCTGAGGCCGCGCTACCGCGCCTTGCATCAGGTGGGTCATCGTACCGGCCATGACCGCTTTGTGACGAACTTTGGACCGTGGTATCCCGCGTTCTGCTTACCGCCTGTGGCCTGTTCCTGCACATCGCGGGGTCATTCGCACAGGCCGACACCTTACCCCTGCCCCAGGACCCGGACACACTGATCGTCACCGGCGGTGTTCCGGAACCGGTGATGGACACAACGTCGGTTGCGCCCTCACAAGCCGCAGACACCTTGGATTGGCGGGCACGGCATTCACCGCACAAAGCCTCCATCCTTTCTGCCGTCCTGCCCGGAGCGGGGCAGATCTACAACCGTAAATACTGGAAGGCGCCCATCGTCTGGGCCGGACTGGGCACCTGCGTCTATTTCATCCAGGAGAACAGTGCCGAATACCGGCGCTACAAGGATGCCTACATCGCCTTGGTGGACGGTGACCCCACGACCACCGATGAGTTCAATGGCCAGTTCAGCGCTGCCCAGGTGCTGGATATGACGGATACCTACCGGCGCTGGCGTGACCTGAGCTACATCGCCTTCGGCCTGGTGTACATGCTGAACATCGTCGATGCCGGTGTGGACGCCAACTTCGTTCATTTCGATGTGAGCCGCGACCTGAGCTTGAACGTCGGGCCATCCCTGGAGCTGGCCTCAAGGGGGGCGGCCGGCCTGTCGTTCTCCCTGGCCCTGCGTTGATGCATCGCAGCCGGGCACGTGTGCCTGGCGTTTACCTTCGGCACCGGTCCTGAGCACGTGATCATCCCTTCGGTGTCAGCGTATCCAGGACCACCGAACCAGAGCTATCCCCGCCATGCGCATCGCACTTTATGGATATGGCCGCATGGGCAAGGCCATTGAGGCCATTGCCCTCAGCCGCGGGCACGAGGTGGTGCTGCGCGTGGATGCCTCCAATGCGGGCACCCCGCCCACCGGCGCCGACATGGCCATCGAGTTCAGCAGGCCGGAGCAAGCGCTGGGTAACATGCGGCTGTGCCTGGAGCATGGCGTTCCCGTGGTGGTGGGCACCACAGGCTGGTATGACGAACTGAACACTGTGCAGGCGCTTGTGCGTCGAACGGGCGGGACGCTACTGTGGGCCAGCAACTTCAGTATCGGGGTGAACCTGTTCTTCCGGGTGAACCGCATGCTGGCCGGGCTTATGGACCGCCAGCCGCAGTACGGCGTGCACATCGATGAGGTCCACCACATCCACAAGTTGGACGCTCCCAGCGGGACCGCCATCACGCTGGCGCGGGACATCGACCTGAAGCATCAGGCTTATTCCGGTTGGTCCCTGGCACCGGACACTGCTCCCACCGGTACACCCAGCTCCATCCCCATCAATGCCGAGCGCAGCGGTGAGGTCCCCGGAAAACACGCTGTGACCTGGGCCGGCCCGGATGATCGCATCACCATCACCCACGAGGCCTATGGCCGCACGGGTTTCGCGAGCGGCGCGGTGGTGGCCGCGGAATGGCTGCAGGGCCGCAACGGGCTGTTCACCATGGATGATGTGCTGGATGTCTCCTGAAACCCGCCGTTCATCGTTCCCGATCACCACCTGTACCGCCGTTCACAGCATTTCACGATCGGTCCGAGGCCTACGTCGGTCGTAGTTCGCACCTTCGCTGACCGCATCCATCCCCGCAACCCGCGATCATGATCCCCTATCTCTTCCTCTTCGCCTATTTCACTGTGCTGATGGCCAGCCTGTGGAAGCTGTTCCAGAAGGCCGGTAAGCCTGCCTGGGCCGGATTCGTTCCGGGGTACAACATCCTGGTGTGGCTGCAGATCACCGGCAAACCCTGGTGGTGGATCTTCCTCTTCGTGGTCCCGGGTGTGAACCTGCTCATGTTCATCATCATGAACGTGAACATCAGCATCGTGCTGGGCGAGCGCGAGCTGAAGGACCATGTGCTGATGGTGTTCGTCCCCTGGTGGAAGGTCCCCCAGTTGTGCTACTCCGACAAGGCCTTCGTGGGCCCCATCCCCGTGGCGCAGCGCAAGCGTGGCATGGTGGGCCAGTGGGGTGATGCGATCCTCTTCGCAGTGATCGTGGCCACCGTCTTCCGCACCTTCACCTTCGAGGCCTTCACCATTCCCACGCCGTCCATGGAGAAGAGCCTGCTGGTGGGTGACTACCTCTTTGTGAGCAAGCTCAGCTACGGCCCACGCCTGCCCATCACCCCCATCACCTTCCCCTTCACGCACCACACCCTTCCGCTCACCACCAGCACGCCCTCCTTCGTGAACTGGTTCAGCCAGCCCTATCGCAGGCTTCCCGGTTTCGGGACCCCGCAACGTGGCGATGCGGTGGTCTTCAACTTCCCGGAGGGTGATACCGTGGTGGCCAATTTCCAGAACCAGAGCTACTACCAGATGGCCCGGCAATACGGCCGGCAGAAACTGCACGACCCCAATGCCCGCATCGAGAGCTATGATGAGCTCGGTCGGCGTACCATGAAGCCCACCGGAGGCATCCTGGTGCGCCCCGTGGACAAGCGCGAGAACTACATCAAACGCTGCGTGGCCATCGCCGGCGACAGCCTGCAGGTGGTGCATGGGCAGGTGCTGGTGAACGGGAAGGCCTCACCCCTTGCGAACACCGGACAGTACGCCTATGAGTTCCAGCTGAAGAGCTCCTTCCGGCCGGATCTGCTGAAGAAGCGCTTCGACATCTCACCCAGTGATGTGCAGGACAACGGCCGCATGGCGCTCATCCCCATGACGGACGAGGTGGCGGAGAAAGTGGGGAAGTTCGACAACGTGGTGAGCATGACCCGTCAGGACCACCCCGAAGGGTTCTACGATCCTTATGGCAGCTGGCCCATCTACCCCAACACCCCGGAGTATCACTGGACGGAGGACAACTTCGGCCCGATCTGGATCCCGAAGGCCGGTGCCACCATTACCCTGACGGAGAAGAACCTGCCGCTCTATCGCCGCGCCATCACGCTGTACGAAGGCAACACGCTGGTGGTGAAGGACGGCGCCATCCTGATCAACGGTGCGGCTGCGGACACCTACACCTTCAAGCAGGATTATTACTGGATGATGGGCGACAACCGTCACCGTTCACAGGACAGTCGGTTCTGGGGCTTCGTGCCGCATGACCATGTCGTGGGCAAGGCCGTTCTCGTTTGGTTCACCAAGGACCCGTACACGGGCATCCGCTGGAAACGCCTGTTCACCTTGGTCAAGTGATCCTGCGTGCGATCCACCGGCTCCGTCGTCTCAACCTGTATTCCTGAATGGAGGGCGTTCCAGGCACACCGTTCGGAAGTGCTGTGAGGCAGCGCTGGCGTTCACTGGGAGACTGGTCGCGCGCCCTGGTGGCGGCCTTTGGGCTGCTGGTCCTGCTGCACCTCTTCGTGGTACGCTGGGCCGTGGTGGAGAACACCAGTATGTATGCCACGCTTCGTCCGGGTGACCTGGTGATGGTGCAGCGGTGGGCCAAGTGGACCGGTGTGGACCGCGGTGACATCGTCCTGTTCCGCGACCCCTTGAAGGACCGGACGCCCTTGTGGCGCCGCCCGCTCATGGTGAAGCGCATCGCGGGCATGCCGGGCGACACCGTGGAGATCCGGAACGGCGTGCTGACCATCAATGGACAACGACAGGATACCGCCCCGGGCCAGACCCGCAGCCATCTGGTGCGCTTGCGATCCGGGGCCTCTCCGGCCGGGGTGCTGCAGTTCCTGGGCCTCGAAGGCATGGAGATCATGGAAGGCAGGTCATTCATCGAACTGCCGTTGAACGACGGCCTTGCGCAGGAGCTGGAACAACGTCCCGACGTGGTGAGCGTTTCACCGATGGGGCCGGCCACGGGTGCACCGGGCCACATCTTTCCGTTCAGTCCACGCTTCCGGTGGAACGGCGACGATTACGGGCCTCTGTTAGTGCCGGCCAGGGGTGATACGGTGACCATCACCATCGATAACCTGCCGCTGTATGACCGGATCATCAGTCGGTATGAAGGACATCGCCTGGTGGCCAACGGCAACGTGCTCATGCTGGACGATGCGCCGCTGGAGCACTATGTGATCGAACAGGACTATTTCTTCGTGCTGGGCGACAGCCGGCATCACAGTGCCGATTCACGCTACTGGGGATTCGTTCCGCGGGACCATGTGGTGGGCAGGACCGGACTGGTGATCACCGGCCACGGCGCCAACGGAGAACGGCGCGGTCCGCGCACGCTGAAATGAGGGGTATTTTTACCCCCATGAAGATCTGGTCCGGTGGGTTTCTCGTAGTTGCGGCCTTGGTTCTGGAGGGATGTGGTGGAGCGCAGGACAAGGATGCCTGTACGAAGTTCTTCACTCCGTACCCGGACCTGTTCGCGAACACCGAACGCACCGTGAAGAACGCGGACCTCTTGGATGCCATGGCCAAGTACCGAGCCGGGGATTATGCCGGTGCGGAGGAACTGCTGAAAACCTATGTGCGACGTCCTGCTTCGAAGGACATCGCGCTGATCTACCTGGCCAGCGCCCAGTTGGCCCAGGGGCGGCCCTATGATGCCGAATTGCAACTGGACCACCTGGAGGCCAGCAACCTGAAGGACATGAGCGATCAGACCGAATGGTATACGCTGCTTTGCTGGGTGTGCACTGAGCAGCATGACCGCGCGGTCACCGAGACACGGCGCATCGCTGAAGCGGGCCGGCATACGTACCAGCGTGAGGCCCAGGAACTGCTGAAGATGTTGGAACAGTGACCTACGAGGAGGCGCTGCAGCAGCTCACAGAGGCGTTCCAGCGACCGTTGCCCGGGCACGACCGTTTCCTGCAGATGTCCGGCTATCCCCGTCCCGACCTGGATCAGGTGCGTTCGATGGTGCCGCCACCCCGCGAGAGCGCCGTGCTGGCCATGGTCTACCCCAAGGGCTTGACGGCCCATGTGATGCTGATGGTGCGGCCCCAGTACGATGGCGTGCACAGCGGTCAGGTCGCCTTTCCTGGAGGGCGCCGGGAGGAAGTGGACGCCACCTTGAAGGATACCGCGCTTCGGGAATTCAGGGAAGAGACGGGCGCGGCGATCGAAGGTGTCACCGTCCATGGCTCCCTTTCACCGGTGTACATTCCGCCGAGCCGGAGCCTGGTGACGCCCTATGTGGCAAGCACCGCCGAAATGGGTCCCTTGATGCCAGACCCCTACGAGGTGCAGGCGCTCATCGAGGCACCGTTGGAACTGCTGTTGCGCGCTGACATCCTGAAAAAAGGAGATCGCTTCGTGCAGGTGATGGAACGCACGATGGAGGTGCCCTACTTCGACGTGCAGGGCCACATGGTGTGGGGTGCCACGGCCATGATGATCGCCGAACTACGCGACCTGTTCGGCGGCCAGGGGTGATCCCACTTCGCGCCGGAACGTGTCGTTGGGGCGGGTCCCCTGCTCATCCGCACTGTACGCCGGTTTGATCCGGCGCACGAAGTACATGTCGATGGCTCCCTTGTTCTTGGCGGCGACCTGCCCACGGGATTCGCACTCGAAGCGGTCCTTGATCAGCTCGTAAGTGGCACCGCTGATGTTCACTTCTCCGGGAGCACCGCTGCTCTCCATCCGGCTGGCCGTGTTCACGGTATCGCCCCAGATGTCGTAGGCGAACTTCCGTTTGCCCACCACACCGGCCACCACCGGTCCGCTGTGCACACCGATGCGCAGGATCCACGGGGTCTTCCCCTGTGCCTCGCGTTCGCGCCGCCAATCGTCCATCAGGTCCCGCACCTCCAAGGCAGCCAGGATGCACTTATGCGCATGGAACGGGTCGCTGGTGGGAACGCCGGCGGCGCACATGTAACTGTCGCCGATGGTCTTGATCTTCTCGATCCCGTAATGGCCCACGATCTCGTCGAAGCGGATGAAGCACTCATCCAGTTCGTTGACCAGCTCTTCCGGCGTCATCTTCTCCGCTGCCTGGGTGAAGCCCTTCATATCCGTGAACAGCACGGTGACCTTCTCATGGCGGCGTGCGGTGGCCTTGCCCTTGTCCTTGAGCTCCTCGCTGATCTCCTTGGGCAGGATGTTCAGCAGCAGGTCCTCGATCCGGCCCTTCTGTCCTTCGATCTCCTTGCTCTGTGCCACCACCTCCGCGGTCCGCTCCTTCACCTTGCGCTCCAGGATCTGGTTGCGCAGCCGGAGTTGCCGCTCCCGTACCTTGATGTAGCTGAACAGTACGATGCCGATGACCAGTGCGAGCGCAGTGTAGAACCACCACGAACGGTACCATGGCGGCAGGATGGTGAACTCCAGTCGCGCTGGGGGATCGCTCCACAGGCCACTGCGGTCCATTGCCTTCACTTGGAAGGTGTAGTTGCCTGGAGGCAGCGCCGGGTAGTACGCTTCGGCGGTGGTGGTGATGGGTTGCCAGTCCTCATCCAGTCCGTCCAGCTTGTACATGTAGCGCACGGCTGCCGGATCGCTGAGTGAGACGCTGCCAAAGGCGATACGCACGTTCCGGTCGCTGTGGCTCAGTCGGGATTCCGTCATGGAGCGGTCCTCGAGGTTCACCTTCCAGCCACGCAGGGCCACCAGTGGGGCGATGGAACGTTCAGCACCTTTTTCACTGCCCACGCGGGTGGCGCCGTTCACCGTGCCGAACCACAGGTCACCCGTGCGTGTGGTCCACACGGCGTTGGGTTTCACCTCAAGCCCGGTGAACCCGGCCCGCTCGGTGAAGGCGATGAATCCTCCCTTCTTGGGCCGCCACTTGTTGAGGCCCCGGCTGGTGCCGATCCACACATGGCCGTGGTCGTCGATGCCCAATGCCTTGATGCTATTGTGCAGCAGCCCTTCGTTGGTGGTGAACTCCTGTACCACCTTGCCGTTCTCCAGCACCAGGATGCCCTGCCCTTCCGTGCCGACCCAGATGCGGCCTTCGAGGTCCTGGACGAAAGCCGTGGGGGTGAACAGTCGACCAAGGTCCAAGCGCTGTGCCTGGCCATTGTCAATGCGCGTGACACCCTTGGCCAGGCTGCCCACCCAGATGCTGCCTTTGGGGTCCCTGTACACCGAAACGATGTTGTTGCCTGCAAGGCCGTTCTCCTCTGTGTAGACGGTAGGAACCGTGCCCGATCCGGGCAGGTAGCGGCGCAA
The DNA here is from genome assembly GCA_945872795.1 of Chryseobacterium gleum. Taxonomy (GTDB): domain Bacteria; phylum Bacteroidota; class Bacteroidia; order Flavobacteriales_F; family PHOS-HE28; genus PHOS-HE28. Next base: position 8,292 of record CAMCAZ010000003.1, on the reverse strand, counting down.
TCCGTTGACACCGCCCACCCAAAGCTCGCCCGATTGGCCGACCTCGAGGGCGGTCACGCGGTTATCTCCAAGGCTGGCGGACAGTTCGACATCGTACACCGCCTTGCCGCTACGTGGGTCATAGCGGATGAGGCCTCCGTTGTGGGTGCCGATCCACATGTAGCCCTTGTCATCCTCACGCAGGCAGCGGATGAAATTGGTGGTGAGCGTGCCTTGTTGTGAGGTGATGGTCTGTGCCACCCCCCCGCCCTCCTTCCCGGAGATGATGACAATGCCGCCGTTGGTGCCGAACCAGGTCCGGCCTTGCGAATCCACTGTCACGGCGAAGACCTGTGGGTCCGAAAGACCGTCAGCTTCGCCGAAGCTGATGAAACGATCGCCCTTGAAGATGTCGAGACCGCTGTCGTTGGTGCCGATCAAGAGATTGCCTTCCCGGTCGCGGACGATGCAGCGCACAAAATCGCTGTGAAGCCCATTGCCCTTGTTGAAGGTGCGCAACCCGCCTTTCTGGATCAGGCTGATGCCACCGTCCGTGGTACCCGCCCAGATCAGACCGTCGCCATCCTCACCGAACGAAAAGACCGTACCGCTGGCCAGACCATTGGAGAGGTCGTAGCGCGAGATCAGCTTGCCGCTTTCGTCAAATTGGAATGCGCCACCCTCCACGGTGCCCACCCAGAGCGACCGGCGACTGTCCTGGAAGAGGGTGATCGCGTTGAAGACATCGTTCACACCGGGCAGTTCCACCAAGGCGAATTGCTTGGATCCGGGATCGTAGGCGCGGATCGTGCCGGCATCCTGCACGAAGCAGAGCCGGTCATCCTGCAGCTTCACCACACCGCGCAGCACCTTGCGCAGGCCGGAAGCCTCCTCGAACTGCTGCACCTTCAACGTGCCACGTTCATCGGGGGCACCTTCCAACCGGAACGCTCCCTGGCCTGCGGTGCTCAGCCAGATGGATCCATCAACGGCCTGGGCAATGCCTGTAATGTCGCTTTGCATGCTGGTTGCCACCGCAAGCGCCCGGAACCGGTGGCCGTCGTAATACGTGAGACCACCGTCGAGGTGCCCTATCCAAAGCCCACCATCCTTGTCCATGCAAAGAGCAGGCACGCCGTTGGCCGCCAGCCCATCCTGGGTGCCGTAGTTGACCACCACATTGCCGTCGTAGCTGGAAAGGCCCGTCTCCGTGCCGATCCAGATCAGGCCAAAGGGATCTTGCAGAGCGGTGTACACCTTGGAGGTGAGCCCTTGCTGCACCGCAACGTTCTCGAAGAAGTAGCGCTGCGCGATCGCCGGAACGCTCCCCCCTATCACTAACGCGATAAGCACCGGTCGGGCATGGTGGAGAGCACCGGTGAAGAGGCGGCGGAAGGGCAATGTTCGGGACATGCGCAGGCTAACGGGTCAGTTCGTAGAAGGACGCATCGCTGCCAGCGGCATCGGAGACCACCACTGTTTTATCGACGCTCTCACTGTAGTTCTGCATCTGGGCCTTCAGCGAGCCATAGTTGAAGTAGCTGTAGATGTCATCCTTGCGGGCATCCACCGGCACCCAGTAGGCCTTCCCACCCACCGATCGTCCGTGACCGGAGTACCACACGAGGATGGTGCCCACCTTGTTCGTGCGCACCAGGTCGCGCAGTTCGATGTTGAAGAAGCGCTCCAACTGTTCCTTGCTGAGGTTCTTCTTGGTGATGGTCTTGGAGATCGAGTAGTTCGCAAAGGCCTTCTGCATCTTCGTCGCATCAGCAGCGGAGGACTGGATGGCCGGGAAGTTCCGGTAGTTCGCGTTCTCGATGTGGATCACCCAGGTGTTGCCGTTCCGGGAGGTGGGTACGACCGGCGTGGCGGGCGTACCGGCCGCCACGGTCTCAGCAGGTGGTTTGGCGGCCACCACCGGTTCGGCTTTCCGCGACAGGCGATAGACCTGGTCCGAGCTGTTGCCGTGCTGGTCTTCCACATGGACGGTGAACTGTTCCTTGTCCTTCACATCCAGCTTGATGCTGAAGTCCGGGCTCATCTGATCGGGGGCGTAGCTGGCATTTACGCCGTCCACGGTTATCAGGCGGATCAGGGATGCATCCGTCACCTTGCCTTCCAGGAAGATGCTCTCCTTGCCGGCGGTGATCGTGATGACCCGGTCAGCATCAGCTCCGGGCGCGGTCAGGGATACCAAGGGAGCAAGGCCTTCGGTGCGTTCCACGCGAAGCACCACGGAGGTGAAGTTGTCGTAGGCATCGACCGCCTGCACCACGATCTCCGCATCAGCAGGTCCCCAGGGAATGGAAATGAAGAACTGGGGGTCCTTTTCCTCTTTGTCGAACTGAGCTGGTGTCCCGTTCACTGTGATGGACTTCAGGTGGCTTTTGTCCAGCACGTAGCCGGTGACCTTCAGGTAGGCCAACGATGCCGAGACCTGGGCCACACTGTCCCGGCTGAAAGGCTCCAGCACGGTAAGCCGGGGAGGGTCGCTTTCCCGGTTCATCTCGAACACCTGGAGGGCGATCCGAGCCCGGGAAGCCTCGATCCCCTTGCGCTGGTCGGCACTGTAGGAAGCATCGCCTTCCATGATCTTTTGCGCGGTCTCCAGGTCCTTCAAGGCCCCATCCATGTCCAGGTTCGCCTCCCGGCATTCGGCGCGCAACAAGAGCAGGTCCACATCCTTCGGATGCTCCAACAGCACTTTGTTCAGGTCGTTGATGGCGTTCTGCTGCTGGCCGAAGCCCTCGTAATAGCGGGCCCGCTGTTCGTACACGGCACGATCGGTGCGTCCCAGGGCCATGCAGCGGCTGACGTCGTCGATGGCCTTGGCGTATTCCTTCTGCAAGGCCAGAGCTTTGCTGCGGGTGAACAGGGCATCGGTGCTTTGCGGGTTCAGTTCCAGGGCCCGCGTGCATTTCTCGATGGCCTTCTCCAAGGTGCGCATCTGCATGGTGGTGCCGCTGTACTGCCGGTACAGTTTCAGCTGCACCTCTGACAAAGCGACGTAGGCCGGTTCGTAGAGGTGGTTCCACTCAATGACCTTGTCCAGGTCGAATTCCGCCGTGGCATAATCCCGGGTGGCGGTGCGCACCAGCCCATGCAAGTAATAGGTGTCCGTGGTGGCCTTGAGCGCGAGCGCTGCATCGGACGCCTGTGTGGCCGCGTCGAGGTCGTTCAGTGCAAGGGCGGCCCTGACCTTTGTCTGAAGGGCGGGCATGTTCTTACTGTCCATCCGCAAGGCCCGCTCACAGTAGTCAAGCGCCTGGGCCGCACTATCGACCTCCAGGTAGGCGGCCGCTGCCGCAGCGGCGTGGTTCGGTTCGGCAGGGTCCAGTTCGGCGATCTTCGCCCGGTCCGTGGCCACGGCCAGTTGCTTACCCAGCAACGTGTTCACCTCTGCACGTGCCTCATAGGCCTTGACCATGTCCGGGTCCACCTGAATGGCCAGGTCATATCGTTCCAAGGCCCGGTCGAGTTCGTTGGCCTTCCGTAAGGCATCCCCTTCCTTCAGAAAGGCCTTACCCCCTTGCGCCGCAGCCTGCAGGACGAACAACCCGACGAGCAGGCACAGGAGCAGGCACCTACGGAACTCCGTGTTCATCCGTTGCCGTGCCGGAAGGTCCACACTGACCAGGCGGTCCATTATTCGCTGCCCACGAATTTGGCCATCACCTCCGGTGTCACACCCGTACTGCTGAAACCACCATCGTGGAAAAGGTTCTGCATGGTGACGAACTTGGTGAGGTCGCTGAACAGGGAGATGCAGTAACGGGCACAATCCTCAGCGGGTGCATTGCCCAGCGGGCTCATGGCCTGAGCGAAGCCGAAGAACCCGTCGAAGCCTTTCACACCCGAACCGGCCGTGGTCCATGTGGGGCTCTGGCTCACGGTGTTCACCCGCACACGGTTCTCCTTGCCTAGGCGGTAGCCCCAGCTGCGGGTGATGGATTCCAGCAGGGCCTTGGCGTCGGCCATGTCGCCATAATCCGGGAATACCCGTTGCGCGGCGATGTAACTGAGGGCCACAACAGAAGCCTCATGGGCAAGGGCGTTCTGCTTGTGTGCCGCCTGCAACATGCGATGAAGGCTCATGGCGCTCACGTCCAGGGTCTGCTTGTACCACTCGTAGTTGAGGTTGTCGTAGCTCCGGCCCTTGCGCACGTTGGGGCTCATGCCGATGCTGTGCAGCAGGAAATCCACCGGACCACCGAGCGCTGCCTGGCTGTCCGTGAAGAGCTTCTCCAGGTCGGCATCATTGGTGGCATCCGCAGGAACTATGGAGGCCCCGATGGTCTCGGCCAGCTTGTTGATCTCGCCCATGCGCATGGCCACCGGAGCGTTCGTCAGAATGATGGTCGCCCCTTCTGCGTGCGCCAGTTCGGCCACCTTCCAGGCAATGCTCTGGTCGTTCAATGCACCGGAGATGATCCCCCGTTTTCCCTTCAACAGTCCGTTGGCCATGGCAGCATTTTGATTGATGCTTGCGAAGATAGCAGGTCCATCACTTGCGAATTGGGTCCTCATCTGCAGGCACGAACGGTTTTGCATTTTCATCCCGTTCCAGTAGATTCCGCTCCCAACCTGCTCCGAACCATGTTACGAACCACTACCCTGGCTGCCGCCGTGATCCTCGCGGCGACCGTTGCCCGTGCCCAGTGTGTGAGCACGTTCCCTTCGAACGAGGCCTTCAGCGGTTTCACTGTGGGGACGCCCGGAACACTGATCAATAACTGGTCCAACCTCACCATCGACGACATCGATTGGAACGTGGATAACAATGGTACGCCCACGGCGGAGACCGGTCCCATCGTGGATCACACCTTGAGCAACACCACGGCCAATGCGAAGTACATGTACGTGGAGAGCTCTGGTGCGACCAATACGCCGGCCAAGGTGGCCATCCTGCAATCGCCGTGTTACAGCATCTCCGGGCTGTCCAGCCCCTACCTCGTATTCTGGTATCATATGCGGGGCACACAGACGGGGTCGTTGCAGGTGGATGTGAATGCCGGTGGCGTGGTGACCCTGAGCCAATGGACAGCCACCGGTGACCAGGGCCTTTACTGGAAGCAGGGCTGGTTGAACCTGGCGCCGTGGGCCGGGCAGACCGATCTGCGGATCCGCTTCAGGGCGATCACGGGTGCGGGAGAACTGAGCGATATCGCCATTGATGATGTGTTCGTCGGGAACCTGACGCCGAACCTGGGATGCAGCGAACCGACGGCCAACAACTACAGTGCTGCCGTGAACCTGAACAACGGCACCTGCAATTACAGCTGCCCTGCCGGCCAGAAGCGGTTGCGCATCGATATCATGAACGACAGCTATCAGGGCGAGACCTCGTGGACCTTGAAGAACGGATCCACCGGAGCCACCATCGTGAGCGGGAACAGCACCACCAATCGCACCGGCACCACCATCTGTGTACCCAACAACACGTGCCTCGTGTTCCGGATCGACGACACGGCCGGCGATGGTATCTACCACAATACCTATGGTTTCGGGGCCTATTACGTCTGGCTCGATGGTGTCCTGATCAAGCAGGGTGGCCAGTTCGGTGCGTTCGAGGAGACCACCTTCAACTGTCCCCCCGGCTTCAGCTGCAGTTCCGCCCTGCCGCTCACCCTGGCCCCGCTCTCGGGAACCTATCCGCAGACCCTGGCCACGGTGACCACCACCGCCGTGGAGCAATGGTATGACTGGACCCCACCGCAGACCGGTGCCTACACCATCACCACCTGCGGAACGAACAGTTGCGACACCCGCTTGTGGCTCTATGATATGAGCTGTTCCTCGATCGTCTTGAGCAGTGGTGTCGAGGGTGCCACCTTCGCCGATGATGATGAAGGCGGATGCGGCCTCCAGGCCCAGGTGAACGCCAACATGCCCGGTGGCGTGCTCCACCACATGAGGGTCGGCGACAATGCGGGGGCGTGCGGTGGTTCCGTGACCTTCTCCATCGTGTACAACGGCCCTGTCACCGGATGCATGAACTCACAATCCTGCAACTACAACCCGCTCGCCACCATCGCCTGTGTCGATTGTTGCATGCCCTTCGGGGATCCGGAGTGTCCGGAAGGTCCCGACCTGATCATGAGCTCATCGGCCCTGCAGAGCAGCCTTTCCCTGTCCACGGTGAACATTACCGACCCCTGCGCCCCGCAGGAGGGCTGCACCGGTGGAATGGGCCAGCGCTACGTGTTGCGCTTCACCACCCGCATCGAGAACATCGGCACCACCGACTATTACATCGGCAGCCCCAGCGCGCAGCCGTGGATGTTCAATACCATCAACTGCCATGGTCACGCCCACTACTCCGGCTATGCGGACTACATCCTCTTCGACCAGGCGGGCAACGCGATCCCCGTGGGCTTCAAGAACGGCTTCTGTGTGATCGACGTGGGCTGCTACCCTGGGAACACCGGCCAGTACGGTTGCAGCAACATGGGCATCTCCAAGGGCTGTTACGACATCTATGGTTCGGGCACCACATGCAATTGGATCGATGTGACCAACGTGCCCGCCGGGCAATACACCTTGGTGCTCCGCACCAACTGGCAAAGGGCCCCCGATGCCCTGGGGCGCCACGAGATGGATTACACGAACAACTTCGCCCAGGTCTGCATCAACCTTACCCGCAACGCCCAGAACGTGCCCTCGTTCTCAGTGGTGAGCAACTGCGCACCCTACACCGATTGTCTGGGACAACCATATGGCAGCGCGCGCTACGACTGCATGGGTACCTGCGCAGGAACGGTGAAGGATGGCGACCTGAACAGTGACAACTTCCAAACACAGCCAGATGCGCAGGAGTACGTGATGGCGATCTTGGGCGATGACATCTCCCCCAACGCCTGCAACGACCTCAACGGCGACAACGCCATCACGGTGACCGATGCGGCGTTGATGGTGAACTGCTACACGCAGCGCGACATCCACAATGCGACCACCATCGTGGATTACCATCCGTGGTGCGAGTTCCCACGCGGTTGGCTCAGTGCCGAAGACCAGGTTGACCTCAAGCTTGCCAACCTGGATCCCGTGGCCAAGACGGTGGATGTGCTGATCAGGAATCCCAGCTGTCGGGTGCTCGGTTATGAATTCGTCATGGCCGGACTGCAAGTGCAGACCGTCACCAACCTGGCCCCCAACCTGGTGGGCGATATCGCCATCAGTTCCGGACTTGGTGGTTCTCGTATCATCGGTCTATCCTACACGGACAGCAGCCTGGTGAAGCACACGGACTTCACGCCCCTGTGCCGCATCAGCTACCTCGCCTTGACCGCGGGCAATGTCTGCATCAGTGATATCGTGGACATCGTGAACGACCAGGCGAACAACGTCATCACCAGCATCGTGGACGGCTGCCTGACGGTCCCGAACGTTGTGGCGGTCAACCCCAAGGTTTTCCTCGAAGGACCTTTTGATGCCGCTCAGTCCCTGATGCGTGATGACCTCCGGACACAGTCCCTGATACCGAACGTGGAGCCCTACACCGCCCTTGGCTACACGGGCGGAACGGTTGGGGAGACCATCGCTTCCGGTGTGCTGGACGTCACTGGCCCGAATGCCATCGTGGACTGGATCTGGGTGGAAGCACGGTCCACGACCTCGCCGCACGCTGTCCTCGGCGCGCGTGCTGCGCTTTTGCAACGCGATGGTGATATCGTCGCCGCGGACGGCACCTCGGCCGTGCTGCTGCCGGTGGTCCCCGGGAACTACCAGTTGGCCATCCGTCACCGCAACCACTTGGGCATCATGATCCTTGCCCCCGTGGCGTTGTCCAGCAGCGCGGTCACCGTGGATCTGCGCTCACCTTCGGTGACCATGTGGGGCACGGAGGCCCGCAAACAGGACGGTGCATCCATGCTGATGTGGGCAGGAAATGCCACCCCCGATGAGAAACTGAGCTATGCAGGCCAGACGAATGATCGCGATCCGATCCTGAGCGTGGTGGGCGGATCGCTGCCCACGGGCACCGTGGTGGGATACTACCTGGAGGATACCAATCTAAGCGGCGTGGTGAAATACACCGGTGCGGCGAACGACCGGGACATCATCCTCTCCAACATCGGCGGAACGGTACCGACCGCCACCCGACAGGAACAGATGCCCTGATCGGGTCCGGGCACCTTTATGGCATTGGAACGCGCCTTTCGGGGCGCGTTCTGCTTTTCCATCCTGGGCCCTTTTGTCCATTTCGCCATACTTGCCGATCCCGATACATTGTCGACCCTTAAGCGCTCAACCATGTTGAGCGTTCGTGTAACTCTTGTGTTCCTGACGGATGCCATGAGCTGGTGGTGT